>JAGARS010000095.1 GCA_017622155.1 Peptococcaceae bacterium | reverse complement strand
GGCAGGATATTTCCGAGAAATATCTGGAGCAGATTGTGGCACAGCTGGCACGTGCCGGGTTTGTGACAAGTGTACGTGGGGCACAAGGCGGATATCGTTTGGTGATGGAGCCGAAAGATTATACCGTAGGTATGATTTTGCGTCATATTGAAGGCAATTTGTCCAGCGTAAAATGTTTGGAAGAAAGTCCAAACAAATGTCGCAGATGTAATAACTGTGTTACTATCGAAGTGTGGAAACAAATCAATGACGCAGTAAATTCTGTAATTGATAATATTACACTGCAGGATCTGGTAGAAAAGCAGCTGGCTATGGTGAGCGCTCTGCCGGACGAACAGTAGCCATGACAGGAAAGCGTGCGCTGCTATATCTGATATCTGTGCTGCTGGCTGCAATGTGTATATCGGTATACGGCTTTACAATGATTTGCTTTCGCAATCTGATTTTCCTTGGGGCATTGCTCTATCTGTCAGTGATGGACTTGAAAAGCTGTATTATACCGGACAAGGCCTTACTTATAGCCTTGCTTGCGTGGTTTGGGGCGATTCCCTTTGCGTATGAAGTATATGGCGGTATGTTCGGTATATGCTGTTCCGTATTAGCTGCGATGCTGTTTGCCGGAGGTATACTGTTTTTTATATTGATGATGGATCGATTATTACAAAAAGAAACGATGGGTGGCGGCGATATCAAGCTTTTGGCAGTCATGGGGCTGTATCTTGGTATGCCGGCATCTTTGTTTGCGTTATTTCTGGCATGTGTATTGGGGCTTTGTTTTGCATTGCTGTGTATTGGAAACGGCAAATCGCAAATTCCATTCGGGCCGTCTATTTCCATTGCCGGCTGGCTGATGCTGTTGTATGGAGAGCCGATTATGGCATGGTATATGAAGCTGGTTTTGTAAGATACAAATAATGCAGGATAACTTTAAAATTTGCGGCTTGGATACCATCACCTTCGCCTTGCAAATTTTAAAGTTATCCTGCATGAATAAAAATAAAGGGCGACATCTGTATCGCCCCTTTTGCATGCATATAAAACTTGAACTTACATCATAGCAGCACTGACAATTACCACAATACCGATAATCAAATACAGCAGTACATTGATTACTACAAAGTTTCGGATGCCTTTGTTGTGGCCGTGCTGTTCAATCTGGTAAGTGATTTTATTCGGCATTTTGCCGATTTTCAAGCCCCAGTTGAGCAGAATAATATTCTGAATCCCAATATAGGCAGCTAAGCCCCCGATAACCATATAGCTGATTTTTACCGGAATCATGTGCGTGAATGTGAGTACCGCCCACACCAGAGCCAGTACAATAACAGTGGTAGAACTGATTTTTTGGAATTTCTCCATAGGAATTGAGCCTCCTGAACGATTTATCATGACTTTTGTATTATAACATAAATTATTCGCAAATGCAAAACCATATCTGTATAGATTTGATGACAATCTGCGTAATGTGCAGATTGTATTTTTTTTGTATTTTTGAAAAAACCACTATTCATTTGATAAAGAGTGTAGTATAATCTAGGATATATGATGCATAATTCGATAATTATGACACCTATTATATAAATCATTTGGGAGGTAGCAAATATGCAAAAATTTAAACGCGTATTAGTAGCAAACCGTGGTGAGATTGCAATTCGTGTGTTCCGCGCTTGTCGTGAACTGGGCATCCGCAGTGTAGCAATCTATTCTGAAGAAGATAAAAACTCTCTGTTTAGAACATTGGCAGATGAATCCTATCAGGTAGGGAAGGGCAAATCTCCGATTGATGCATACTTAAGCATCGGTGAAATTATTGAACTGGCAAAAGCAAAAGGCGTAGATGCCATTCACCCTGGGTATGGGTTCCTGTCCGAAAACTCTGAATTTGCAAAACAGTGCGAAGAAGCAGGGATTGCATTTATCGGGCCTACTCATGAAATGATGGATGCGCTGGGTGACAAAATCCAGTCCAAAATTGTGGCAAACAGCGTAGGTGTACCAACCATTCCGGGTGTAGAAAAAGCAGCTGAAAATGAAGAAGAAGTACTGGAATACGCAAAAGTTTGCGGCTATCCTCTGATTTTAAAAGCATCTGCCGGCGGCGGCGGTCGCGGTATGCGTATCGTGCGTGAAGAAAAAGATCTGCTGCAGGAATACAGAAGCGCAAAAAGCGAAGCGAAAAAAGCATTCGGTATTGATACCATTTTCGTAGAAAAATACATTGAAAATCCAAAACACATCGAAGTACAGGTGCTGGGTGACAAACACGGCAATCTGGTACATCTGTTTGAACGTGACTGCTCTATCCAGCGTCGTCATCAGAAAGTAATTGAATTTGGTCCTGCTCTGTGCCTGAACGAAGAACAGCGCCAGGCAATCTGCAATGACGCTCTGAAAATTGCAGGCTCTGTAAACTATCGCGGTGCAGGTACTGTAGAGTTCCTGGTAGATGCCAGCGGTCAGCATTACTTTATTGAAATGAACCCTCGTATTCAGGTAGAACATACCGTATCCGAAATGATTACCGGTATCGATATCGTACAGGCGCAGATTCTGGTAGCACAGGGCTATCCTCTGGATTCCGATGAAATCAACATCAAATCCCAGGATGACATCAAAGCAAACGGCTATGCAATTCAGTGCCGTATTACTACCGAAGACCCTGCAAACAACTTTGCACCTGACACAGGGGTAATCGATGTATATCGCTCCAGCTCCGGGAACGGCATTC
>JAGARS010000094.1 GCA_017622155.1 Peptococcaceae bacterium | reverse complement strand
ATGGAAACACCTGCCGTGTACAGTGCTGAAAAAATCCAATCCATTTTGGCAGAACTGGATAAAGACGATGTATATGGTACAGTGCTCCGCGCAAAAGGGATGGTAGATGGCGGCAATGGCACATGGGTATATTTTGATTATGTGCCGGGTGAAGCACAGGTGCGTACCGGAGCTGCTATGGTGACCGGCAAGCTGTGTGTGATTGGTGCGGGGCTCAATCAGGATGCTCTGACCCGACTGTTTGCCTAAGCTATATGCATAAAATGAGGTGAACGATATGGAAAACGATATGATTCCTGTGTATTTTATCAATGGATTTTTAGAAAGCGGCAAGACCGAGTTTATCAACTTTACCATTGAGGAAGATTATTTTAAAATCGATGAACTGACATTGATTATTGCCTGTGAAGAAGGCGAAAAAGAATATGAGCCGGAAGCTTTAGAGGGCGGCAATGCAGTATTGGAACTGCTGGATGGCGAAAGTGCTTTTACGCTGAAAAATCTGTCTGCATTGGCGGCAAAACACAATCCGGAACGAATTATTATTGAGTACAACGGCATGTGGAATCCGAAGGATATTCTGCTACCCCAGGATTGGGCCATGGAAGAGCAGATTACTTTAATCGATGCCACTACCTTTGCTATGTATTATGCCAATATGAAATCCCGCATTGCAGAAATGGTGCGTAATGCCGATGTGGTGGTGTTCAATCGCTGTGACAACATTGCGCTGGATGAGCTGCAGAGTTTCCGCCGCAGTGTGCGTGCAATCAACAGTTTTGCAGATATTGTATTTGAAAATGCCTATGGTGAGATGGAGCTTGGCGAAGAGGAACTGCCATACGATTTGGAAAGCGATATCATTGTATTGGATGAAGATACCTATGCCATCTGGTATATGGATGCTATGGAACGTATGGATCGCTATCATGGCAAAACAGTGCAGTTTCTGGCAATGGTGATGCATCAGGAAGATTTTCCGGAAGGCTGGCTGATTCCGGGTCGTGTAGCTATGGTGTGCTGTGAAGATGATGTGGCATTCTTGGGGTTCCCGTGCAAATGGGACGGTGCACCGCTTGCAGAAGGCCAATGGGTGACCATGACTGCTGTGATGAAAGAAGAGTACTGGTTTGAATACGAGGGTGAAGGCCCTGTATTGTATGGTGTGTCTGCTGAGCCGGCAGAGGCTCCTGCAAAAGTGATGATTGACATTCGGTAACGAAATTTGCGTGTATGAATGATGCATGAAAGGATGGCGGTATATATGCGTACAATGGATGCGTTTTTGGAGTACAATAAAGAATTTGTCAGTAACAGACAGTATGAAAAATATAGAACAAGTAAATATCCGGACCGCAATATAGCTGTTGTATCTTGTATGGATACACGCCTGACAGAACTGCTGCCGGCGGCACTGGGGATTAAAAACGGTGATGTCAAGCTGATCAAAAATGCCGGCGGTGTGATAATGTCACCATTCGATAGTGTTATGCGCAGTTTATTGATTGCTATTTATGAGCTGGGTGTCAATGAAGTGATGATTGTTGGGCACTATGACTGCGGTGTGCAGCATATGGATGGAGAATTGATGTTACATCATATGAAACAGCGTGGCATCAGTGAGCAGGATATTGCTTTTATTGATTATTGCGGCTTTAATGTACAGGAATGGCTGACCGGGTTTTCTTGTGTGCAGGAATCGGTGCAGAAAAGTGTGGAACTGGTGCGTACCCATCCGCTGATACCGAATGATGTGGTGGTAGAAGGCTTTTTGATGGATCCTGCTACCGGGCGTATAGACCGGCTGGAAGAAGTTTGTGTGATTCCGGTGACAAAAGAAAAATAATTTTCTTGCAATCTAAGCTGCTCTTTGTTATAATATTTGGAAATGAAATGAGAGACTTTTGCTTGTTTCATGTTTAAAAAAATATATCATTTTGTGTTGATGAGGAGCCGTCATCTATAAGCATTTTCAGAGACCGGGGCATTTGCTGCAAGCTTCGGAATGTAAACATGAACGGGTTCGCCTCGGAGCTTTTCTGCTGAAGTGCTGTACAATATTGTTTTTGTATGCAAATTGTATGTCATGTGTAAGCGAAACGTATGTCGGCGTTAACGATATTGAGATTGCCATGATGCAGAATTGTCATGGTGAATTAGGGTGGTACCGCGAAATCAGACCTTCGTCCCTTTGTGACGGAGGTCTTTTGTTTTTTTATTTTTAAGGAGGTTACTATTGTGCGTGACGAACTGAAAAAAATCAAAGAGGCTGCTGTGCAGGCATTAGAAGAAGCTGCCAGCATGGAATACCTCAACGAACAGAGAGTGCGTTTCCTGGGTAAAAAAGGGGAACTGACCACCATTCTGAAAGGAATGGGCAAATTAAGCGATGAAGAGCGTCCTCTCATGGGGCAGCTGGCCAATGAAGTGCGCGATGAAATCAATAAACTGCTGGATACCAAAATGGCAGAGCTGAAATTGGCAGCACAGCAGGCCAAACTGGCAAGTGAAACCATCGACGTGACACTGCCGGGGCGTGCGCTGAATCATGGTACCAAACATCCGGTAACTATGGTAATTGAAGAAGCAAAACAGATTTTCATGGGTTTAGGCTTCGAAGTAGCAGAAGGCCCTGAAATTGAAAGCGATTATTATAACTTTGAGGCATTGAATCTGCCAAAAGATCACCCTGCACGTGATATGCAGGATACCTATTATATCAATCCTGAAATTGTACTGCGTACTCAGACATCCGGTGTACAGGTACACACTATGGAAGATAAACAGGGTGCACTGCCAATCAAAGTTATCTGCCCGGGTAAAGTATATCGTAAAGATGATGATGCTACCCATTCTCCAATGTTCCACCAGATTGAAGGGCTGATGGTAGACAAAAACATTCGCATGAGCGATTTGAATGGTTTGTTATTATCCTTCTGTCAGGAAATGTTCGGTAAAGACACACAGATTCGTCTGCGCCCAAGTTATTTCCCATTTACAGAGCCTAGCGTAGAAGTAGATATTTCCTGCTGCATGTGTCATGGGGAAGGCTGCCGTATGTGCTCCAACACAGGCTGGCTGGAAATTTTAGGTGCAGGTATGGTACATCCGAATGTATTGCGTGCCGGCGGTTATGATCCGGAAGAAGTAAGCGGTTTTGCATTTGGGTTAGGGGTAGAACGTATTGCGATGCTGAAATTCGGTATCAACGATTTGCGCTTGATGTATGAAAACGACTTACGTTTCTTGAAACAGTTTTAATTGAGCAGTTCGAATTAGGAGGATACAGACATGCAGGTTTCTTATAACTGGTTAAAAGAATATGTAGACATTGATCTGTCTGCAGACAAACTGGCCGAAGTGATGACAAGAGCCGGTGTAGCGGTAGAACACGTGATTCCTACCAATAAAGGGGTAAGCGGTGTTATCGCAGCGCTGGTACTGGACAAAACTCCTGTGCCGGATACACATTTAAATTTATGCCATGTAACTACCGACGGTGAAAACAATATTCAGGTAGTATGCGGTGCGCCGAACGTGGCAGCAGGGCAGAAAATTCCTTTCGCTACCGTTGGTGCAGAGCTGCCGGGCGGTGTGAAAATCAAAAACGCGAAACTGCGCGGTATTGAATCAAACGGTATGATTTGCTCTGCCAAAGAGCTGGGCATTGATCCGGAGCAGATTCCACCGGAACAGAAAGACGGTATTTTGGTACTGCCGGAAGATACTGTACTTGGCACACCAATTACTGAAATTTTAGGGCTGGATGATTATATTTTAGAGCTGGACTTAACGCCAAACCGTTCTGACTGCCTGAGCGTGCTGAACATTGCCCAGGAAATCGGTGCATTATTGGGCAAAGAAGTGCGTCTGCCTCAGCCTGCATTTGAAGCAGACAATGATAATATTGCTGATTTGATGGAAGTATCCATCGATGCGCCGGATAAATGTCATCGTTATGCCGGTAAAATGATTCGCGGTATCAAAGTACAGCCATCTCCATTCTGGCTGCAGCATCGTCTGCAGTGTGCAGGTATGCGCCCAATCAACAACATTGTTGACGTTACCAACTATGTTATGATGGAATATGGTCAGCCGCTGCATGCGTTTGACTATCATGAGCTGGCAGACCACAAAATCAATGTGCGTACAGCAGCTCAGGATGAAAAGATTACTACACTGGACAGCCAGGAACGTACTTTGCAGGATGATATGCTGTTAATCTGTGATGGTGCCAGAGCTGTAGCGGTAGCCGGTGTTATGGGTGGCGAAAATACAGAAGTAACAGACAATACTGTAGATGTATTTATTGAATCTGCTTACTTCCAGCCAACATCGGTACGTCGTACTTCTACACGTTTAGGGCTGCGCTCCGAAGCTTCTATTCGCTTTGAAAAAGGTATCAATATGGATACCGTGCTGACCGCAGCTGAACGTGCAGCACAGCTGATGCAGCTGACAGGCGGCGGTGTAGTAGTTGGCGGTGCAATTGACAACTATCCTACCAAACATGAAGCAGTGACTATCGAATTAGAGCTGCGCAAAGTAAATGCACTCTTGGGTACAGATATTTCTGATGAACGCATTAAAGAAATTCTGGCAAGTCTCAACTTCAATATCATCAGCGACAATGGCACAGCGATTGTAGTGGAAGTGCCTGGGTATCGTCCGGACTGTTCTATTCCGGAAGACCTGATTGAAGAAGTAGCGCGTGTGTATGGCTATGATGCCATTCCACAGACATTGCCTTACGGTGCTTCTACTCGCGGCGTGCTGACACCTGCACAGAAAATCCGTGACAAAGTGGTAGATAAACTGTGTGCATTGGATTTACATGAAGTAATGAACTACAGCTTTATCAACAAAAACAATGACGACAAACTGAACTATCCGGAAGGCGATATTCGTCGCAACAGTATTCCGGTAATGAATCCATTATCTGAAGAACAGGGTCATATGCGTACCAGTATTGTACCTGGCTTATTAAAAACAGTTGGATTCAATCACAATCGCCGCAATGACAATCACAGCAATCGGATGAATCTTCTCTACTTTCTTCATTAATATATAGATGGCTACCGCTAAAATCACCGCTTTATAATTCACCAAATCAAGCACTTCTTTTGTCTGCT
>JAGARS010000093.1 GCA_017622155.1 Peptococcaceae bacterium | reverse complement strand
TCACGAAAGGCTAAACGCAGCGGTGCACCGCAATATGGACAATGGGGTATTTGTGCGGCTGGGATGGATGCGGTGTCAGCATCGATATGCAGAAGCATTAGTTCCATTATCGGGCGGAATGGCCAGATCGTTGAACTGCACTGCTGTGTACAGCACAAATAATCATAATTGCCCTGGTATTCAAAAACTCTTTCTGGTGGAAAATTGTTTCTGGCAAACTGGCGATCAACATTGGATGTGAGAATCATGAAATCTTTTTCCGCCAGTTTTTCTTCTAAAATTGTTTTCAGTGCCTGATATAAAGGCAGGGGAGGTGTCTCGAATCGTACACGGCTGATGTGGTCAGCCATGTATGCCCACTGCTGTTCTGTAGTCCAATCATGAAAGCTGAACATATGGTATTCGCTGTGTCGGCCGCGTGCAGCCCAGTAAGGGTATCTCTCCCGAAACAGTTTTTCATCAGCGAAACTTAGCCCGGCAGCGGCGGAAAGCCCTGCACCGGCTCCAATGAGAATGTAATCTGCCTGCTTCATGGCATCTGCTAAAAGTGCAATCTGTTCTTGCATAGCATCACCTCGTTGCGATATTGTTTTGGTGTTTTTCTTATTGTAGCATAGTAAAATGCTGTTGTGTAGGCTGTATTGGCTGAAGCTTGATACAATCGCATCAAAAAAGAGGTTATCAAGTGAAAATATTTGTGATACAAGGGCTGAGACGATAGTTACTAGTTGACTTTATCACTTTAGCATGCTAAAATGTTTGCAGTGTATTGAATTTATTGCCCAGGATAGGTGAATCTAATATGAAACATTACAATAAAGTGACGCCGGAAGGCACAAAGGATTATATTTTTGACGAATGTACGCGCAAGTCACATGTAACCGGCAGTCTAAAGAAAATTTTCAAAGAACGGGGTTATCGTCGCGTGATGACACCAACCATTGAGTTTTATGATGTGTTTGGTGCCTCGGCCGATTATTTACCACAGGAAAATATGTATAAATTGATGGATAATAAAGGTCGTTTAATGGTGTTGTGTCCCGATGGAACCATTCCAATTGCACGCTTGAGTGCGACACGGCTTTTGCATATGGAGATGCCGTTACGCTTATATTACAGCCACAATGTATACCGCATGGCCAATGGACTCAGAGGGCGCAGCAGTGAAATTTATCAGTGCGGTGTAGAATTGATTGGCAGCGGCTCTATGCGCAGTGACTTAGAAATTATGGAAATGGCAGCGGCCAGTCTGGAAAGTATCAGCAATGGAGCCGGGTATCGTTTGGAGCTTTGCCATATTGGCTATTTTAAAGCACTGATGGATAGTCTGGGAGCAGATGAGGAAACAAGGGAAGAAATCCGACGCAATATTGAACAGAAAAATTTTGCATCGCTCAATGATTTGCTTGAGCAGTTCCCGAACAACGCTGCAGCGGCAGCACTCAAATATCTGCCTCGTCTGTTTGGCGGCGAAGAAGTATTTGAACAGGCTTATGCGTTGTTTGAAGATGCGTCTGCACGGGAAAGTCTGGATTATTTGCGTAATATTTATAACAGTTTGCAGCAGCTTGGCCTTGGTGATAAGGTTATCATTGATTTGGGTCTGGTGAATCAGGCTGAATATTATACAGGGATTATTTTCCGCGGTTATTTCAATGAAGTAGGGGAGCCGGTGCTTTCGGGCGGTCGCTATGATAATCTGCTCAGTGATTTCGGAGCGGATTTTCCGGCTGTTGGGTTTGCTGTGAATGTGGATTTGGCTAGCAGTATTGTGGAAAAACATCCTCCATTAACTGCCGATGTATTGGTGATGGCTTCGGAAGATAGTTATCTGGTGAAGGCGATTCAATATCGCAAACAGCTGATTGCCAAGGGGCAGATTGTAGAAAACTGTGTGCTGGATGATCGTACAGAAGCGATTCGTTATGCTGCCCGCTGTGGCATTACACAGGTGCATGTTATTGGCAAAACAACAGAAATTATAGATGTAGAATATGAGGATATAGAAACAACTACAGAGCAGGTGAATGTATGAAACCGATTCGGATTGCGCTGACAAAAGGGCGCCTTGAGGAAAAAAGCATAGAGATGTTTGAAGCACTTGGATATGATTGCAGTGAGGTGCGTAATAAGGGACGACGACTGGTGCTGCCAATCAAAAATGCCAATATTGAAATTATTCTGGCGAAAGCAGCGGACGTGCTTACGTATGTAGAAAATGGTGTATGTGATCTGGGTGTGGTTGGCAAGGATACCATCATGGAAGCTGGCGGCACTTTTTATGAAGTGGTGGATTTAGGATTTGGCAAATGCCGCTTTGCACTGGCATTGCCGGAAGGCGTGGATTTTTATGAAGGATATCACACCCGCTGTATTGCAAGTAAATATGTTAATATAGCGCGTAATTATTTTGAAAAGAAAAATATGGATGTGGATATTGTCAAAATCGAAGGTTCTGTGGAGCTGGCACCTATTTTAGGGCTGTCCGATGCCATTGTAGATATTGTAGAAACAGGCACCACACTGAAAGAAAATGGTTTGATGGTGGCTGAGGAAATCTGTCAGGTAAGTGCAAGGCTGATTGTCAATATTGCCAGTATGAAACTGCGCAAAGCAGAAATTGATGAACTGATCATGAAAATTGAGGATTACGTACAAAAACAGGAGGCAGAAAAGAAATGATTTCTATTACAATCGCAGATGGAACTGCTGAAAAAGTGTTATTAGATAATTTGCGGCAGAGAAGCGGTGAAACTGATAAAAGAGTAACAGCTTCCGTTACCGAAATTCTGGAGAATGTGAAAGCCAGAGGAGATGAAGCGGTAAAAGAATATACCCTAAAATTTGATGGAAGATGTCCGGAAGCGCCGGAAGTGACACGTGCGCAGATGGAGCAGGCGGTAGCTGATGCGGATCCGCGTTTTGTAGAGGCCTTGACCAATGCTATGAACAATATCAAAGAGTTTCATAGTCGTCAAAAACAGCAGAGTTTTATTGATGCCAAGCCAAATGGAGTAATTATGGGGCAGCGCATTCGCGGTTTAAAACGTGTAGGGCTGTATGTGCCGGGCGGCACAGCAGCGTATCCATCTTCCGTGCTGATGAATGCAGTGCCGGCTAAAATTGCAGGTGTAGAAGAAGTGATTATGGTGACACCGCCGCTGAAAGATGGCACGGCTAATCCGGATATTCTGGTAGCGGCTGCATTGGCTGGTGTAGATCGTATTTTCCTGATGGGCGGTGCTCAAGCGGTAGCAGCACTGGCTTATGGGACAGAAACAATCCCGAAAGTGGATAAAATAGTGGGGCCGGGAAATATTTATGTGGCTACTGCCAAACGCATTCTTTATGGTGTAGTAGACATTGATATGATTGCAGGGCCTAGTGAAATTCTGGTGATGGCAGACAGCACTGCAAACCCGAAATTCCTGGCTGCTGATTTAATGAGTCAGGCAGAGCATGATGTACTGGCTTCATCTATTCTGTTAACTACAGATAAAGCTGTAGCGGAAGCCACTGTGAAAGAACTGGAACGGCAGATGGCATTGCTGTCTCGCAATGAAATTATTGAAAAATCTTTAACAGATTATGGTGCAATTATTGTATGCCGCAGTATTGATGAAATGATAGATATGGCCAACGAACTGGCACCGGAACATCTGGAAGTGATGCTGGACAATCCATTGGCGTATTTGGGACGATTAGACAATGCAGGGTCTGTATTTCTGGGGCAGTATGCGCCGGAGCCTTTGGGCGATTATTATGCAGGACCGAATCATGTGCTGCCGACCAGCGGTACAGCGCGATTTTTCTCCCCGCTGGGAGTAGACAGCTTTATCAAAAAATCCAGTTACATTTATTATACAGAAGATGCACTGTGCGCAGCACACGACGATATTGTGTGTATTGCAGAACGAGAACAGCTTACTGCACATGCCAACTCCATTAAAGTAAGATTTGAAAGCGAGGTAGAATGATATGACTTATCAATTACCGGAAAAATTAAGAAACCTGAAACCATATCAGCCGAATACCGGAGTGTTTCATGTACGATTAGATGCAAACGAAAGTTTTATCAGTCTGCCGGACGATATTCGTAAAGAAATTGGGGAAAAAGTATCGCAGATTGACTTCAATCGTTACCCGGATCCTTGCGCAACGGAGCTGTGCGAAAAGTTTAGCCGTTATTTTAATGTGCCGTCGGATTTGGTAGTGGCAGCCAATGGTTCTGATGAATTGCTGTTTTTATTAACATCCTGTTTTTCTGATGCGGGTGACAAACTGATGATGGTAAAACCGGACTTTAGCATGTATGGTATTTATGCCGAGCTAGCTGGGATGCAGGTAGAAGTGTTTGAAAAAGAGGACAATCTGCAGATTGGTGTGGATGCCTTGATAGCAGAGGCAAAAGAAAAACAGATTCGTATGCTGATTTTCTCTAATCCGTGCAATCCATCATCACTGATTGAATCCAGAGAAAATGTGATAAAAATTGTTGAAGCATTGGAAGATACACTGGTGATTGTTGATGAGGCATATATGGAATTTGCAGATGGTGCTTCTGTGCTGGATCTGGTAGAACAGTATCCAAATATGATGGTGCTGAAAACTTTGTCCAAGGCTTTTGGCCTGGCAGCAGTGCGTCTTGGATTTGCGGTATCCAATAAAACATTGGCAAATGCATTGAAAGCGGCAAAATCTCCGTATAATGTGAATACCATGTCGCAGGTGGTAGGCAGTGTGATTTTTGATCACCCGGACTACATTGCTGATTGTATCCAAAAAATCAGAACTTCCCGTGACAGCTTGTACGCAAGCCTGGCAGAACTGAAGGCGCGGCAGCCAAAAATTAAATCGCTGCTGGATGCAAAATCCAACTTCGTATATATGGAAGTAGAAGATGCAGCCGATGTATTTACAGCATTGAAACAGCAGGGCATTGCTATTCGTCTGATGAAAAACTATTTAAGAATCTGTGCCGGAAGTGATGCAGAAAACAAAGCAGTGCTGGAAGCCCTGGAAGCAACTTTGAAAGGAGCGTAATGATGCGAACTGTAGAAATAAAACGAGAAACAAAGGAAACGCAGATTCAGCTGAATCTGAATATTGATGGGAACGGTACGTTTACCGGCAGCAGCGGCATTGGATTTTTTGATCATATGCTGACTGCTTTTGCAGTACATGGCGGGTTTGATATTGCACTGGATATGAAAGGTGACCTTGAAGTAGACGGGCATCACAGTGTAGAGGATTTGGGCATTGTATTGGGGCAGGCCTTTGCGCGTGTTTTAGACAAATCGCAAATTGTACGGTTTGGCAGTTTTTATGTGCCGATGGACGAAGCTTTGGCTTTTTGTGCGCTAGATATCAGCGGCAGAGCATATCTGCATTTTGATGCCGCATTTACAAATCAGAGTGTAGGCGCTTTTGATTGCTGCCTGGTAGAGGAATTTTTCCGTGCTTTTGCAATGAATAGTGGGATAACACTGCATATTCGGCTGGAGTATGGCAGTAATGACCACCACAAAATCGAAGCAATCTTTAAAGCAGTTGCGCATGCGTTACAAATTGCGGTGACAGTGCGCGACGGTGGTGTACTGTCCTCAAAAGGCGTACTGGCATAACGAGGTGAAGGCATGATTCATATTATTGATTATGGTGCAGGAAATTTGTTTAGTGTACAAAATGCGCTGAATTACCTGCAGATCGAAAATAAAATTACAGCAAATCCTGCTGAGCTGGCAGAGGCGGATGGTATTATTCTGCCGGGAGTAGGTGCTTTTCGCGATGCGATGACTATGCTCAATGAAAGCGGTTTTACGGAAGCGATTAAAGAGCAGGCTGCTGCAGGAAAACCAATACTGGGGATTTGCCTGGGAATGCAGATGCTGTTTGAAAAAGGCTATGAATTTGGAGAGACTGATGGTCTTGGGCTGATTCCGGGCAAAGTGGTGCTCATTGATGGCGGGGGGTTAAAAATCCCGCATATGGGCTGGAATGATCTGAATGTGCTGCATGATTGTCCTTTGAGCGCAGATATTGCAGATGGAGATTATGTGTATTATGTGCATTCTTATCGGGCTGACACTGACGATGCCTATATCAGCTGCTATACCATGTACAATGAAAAAATTCCGGGACTGGTTTATTGCGATAATGTATATGGCGCACAGTTTCATCCGGAAAAAAGCGGGCAGGTAGGCATGAATATTTTGAAAAATTTTGCGAAGTTGGTGAGAACATGATTATTTTACCGGCAATTGATATCAAGGATGGTAAATGTGTGCGTCTGCGTAAAGGTGAATTTGATACAGCAGAGCAGGTGGCAGCAAGCCCTTATGACACAGCAGACAGCTTTTTGAAAGCTGGGGCAGAGTGGATACACATGGTAGATTTGGATGGGGCAAAAGATGCACGTCCTATCAATGCGGATATTTTCTGTAAAGTAGCAAAAGAAAGCGGCCTGAAAGTAGAGCTGGGTGGCGGCATTCGCAGTATGGATACCATTGAATACTATCTGGAGCGCGGCATTGAACGGGTGATTTTGGGATCTGTAGCAGTAAAAAATCCTGCATTGGTAAAAGATGCGGTGCAGCATTTTGGTGCTCAGATTGCAGTTGGCATTGATGCCAAAAATGAGATGGTGGCTACAGAAGGCTGGCTGGATACTAGCAATGTACATTATATTGAAATGGCAAAAATGATGGAGGCTGTAGGTGTACAGACCATTATCTATACGGACATTTCCAAAGATGGTATGCTCAGCGGTGTCAACGGTGACCAGTTGGATGCAATCAACCGTGCCGTGAGCTGCAATATCATCGCCAGCGGCGGGGTGAAGTCTATTGATGACATTACACTGTGCAAACAGATGAATCTGTACGGTGTGATTTGCGGCAAATCGATTTATAGCGGCAGTCTGGATTTAGCGGAAGCTGTGCGCATCAGTCGGGAAGGGTAGGTGCATACAATGCTGGCAAAACGTATTATTCCATGCCTGGATGTGCGAGATGGCAAGGTAGTAAAAGGTGTCAACTTTGTAGGCATCAAAGAAGTAGGGGATCCGGTGCAGTGCGCCATTGACTATGACCGTCAGGGTGCCGATGAAATTACCTTTTTGGACATTACCGCTACCCATGAAGGCCGCAGTACCATGATTGATGTGGTGCGCAATACTGCTAAAAATGTATTTGTACCGCTGACTGTAGGCGGCGGTATTCGCACAGTGGATGATTTCCGAGAACTTTTGCGTGCCGGTGCGGACAAAATTTCTGTTAATTCGGCAGCAGTGCGCAATCCGCAGCTGATTAGCGAAGCCGCAGATAAATTTGGGAGTCAGTGTGTGGTAGTGGCTATTGACGCGCGGCGCAAAGCAGAAGGCGGCTTTACGGTAGTGGTAAACGGCGGCCGTATTGATATGCAGATGGATGCCATTGAATGGGCGAAAGAATGTGAACGGCGCGGTGCCGGGGAAATTCTTCTGACTTCAATGGACACCGATGGCTGTAAACAAGGTTTTGACCTGGAACTGACAGATGCCATCAGTAAAGTGGTGAATATTCCGGTAATTGCCTCCGGCGGCTGCGGTAACCTGGATCATTTTTCAGAAGTGTTTGAAAAAACAGGAGCCGATGCAGCACTGGCAGCATCCTTGTTCCATTTCAAAGAATTGACGGTGCAGCAGGTAAAAGAGCATTTGCGCAATAAAAATATTCCGGTAAGACGTTAGGAGCAGTATATGGAAAACTTAAAAAAATATTTTGAGAAAAGCGAGCTGATTCCGGCTGTTGTGCAGGAAAAAAGCACCGGCGAAGTGCTGATGCTGGCATATATGAATGAAGAAAGCCTGCAAAAAACAATGGAGACAGGCTATACCTGGTTTTACAGCCGTTCCAGACAGGAGTTGTGGAACAAAGGCGCCACATCGGGGCATTTGCAGAAAGTGCATGAACTGCGTGCCGACTGTGACAATGATACTTTGCTTGTGATCGTAGATCAGACAGGCCCGGCCTGCCATACCGGCAATCACAGCTGTTTTTATACAACAATCTGGGAGGCGAACTAATATGCAGGATGTACTGGAAGGCTTATATGCAGTTGTAGAGCAGCGCAAAGCAGAACCGCAGGAAGGCTCCTACACATGTTATCTGTTGGACAAAGGTTTAGATAAAATCTTGAAAAAATGCGGCGAAGAATGCAGCGAAGTTATCATCGCAGCCAAAAATGGCGTGCAGGAAGAAACCGTTGGTGAAATTTGCGACCTGATGTATCATCTGCTGGTAATGATGGTAGACCAGGGCATTCCACTGGAAGCTGTAGAAGCAGAACTGGAACAGCGCCGGCAGAAAATCGGCAATCTGAAACAGTTTCATGTAAGCGATCACAACAGTTAACTTTTTATCCGTGTGACGAATTGAGAAAATTCGCTGCACTATCATAAAAAAGACGATTCCATGATGAAAACTATCATTGTGGAATCGTCTTTTTTGCGTTTATTTCTTTTTCTTTGTTTTGCCCTTTGTTTTTTCATCTGCTTTTATCACTGTTACGCGGTTTAGCTTTTTAAAGCTTTTCAGCAGAAAGTATGTGCCAATACCGGCTCCAATAGAATAGCATACCGGGGGGATATAGGTATACCACATACCCAGATGCGGGTTGTCGATGGTAACATAGTTCCATACATCATAATATACAATGGATAGAATTGCCCATACAATTAGAAAAATGCTGAGCAGTCGCTGCTGAAAGGTCATTTTGTTTTTGTAGAATAGTCTGCACAGCACTGCAAGTACGGCTAGCAGTACGATTAATACATATTGCAGAATCATGGCGCATTACACTCCTTTTTATTGTTGGATGCTATGTTCATAGTCAGCACGCAATTGTCCGCAGGCGGCATTGACAGATGCTCCAAATTCACGACGCATGGTGACTGTGATATTGTTTTTTTTCAGTACGTCATAAAATGCCAAAATGCGTGCCCTGCTGCTTGGCTGAAATCCGAAATTTTCTGTAGCATTGTATGGAATCAGATTGACATGAAATTTATCTTTGCCAATCAGGTCGGCTAATAACTGTGCCTGCTCCGGTGTGTCATTTACTTCGTGTAGCATGATATATTCCAGCATAACTTTTTTGCCTGTGATGCGAATATATTCGCGGGCGGTATTCATCAGCTCTGTTACTGGATATCGTCGGTTAATCGGCATAAGCCGGCTTCGTGTAGTGTCATCGGGAGCATGCAGGCTGATGGCTAAAAGCCCGTGCTGCGGATGCATGGCATAGTCGTTAATTTTCGGTGCGATGCCGCAAGTGGATACGGTAATATGATTTTTACCAATGGCAAGACCATGGGGATGCATAATGATCTCTAAAAACTGCATGATGTTGTCGTAATTGTCAAAGGGTTCGCCAATCCCCATGAGCACAACATTTTGTATGGTACAGTCTGTAAGCTTTTGTACAGCAATCATTTGACTCACCAACTCGGCTGCAGTCAGGTTGTGCACTTTTTTGAAACGGCCGCTCTGACAAAATGCGCAAGCCATATTGCAGCCTACCTGAGTGGAAATACACAGGCTGCTTCCATAGTTTTGTTTCATTAGGACAGCTTCAATCAAATGATCCTGCTTGTCAGAATCGGTGTTTGGCAATGCGAATAAAAATTTGACGGTATCGGCTGCAGCGGTTTGTCTTATCAGCTGCGGCAGTGTCATGGAAAATGTTTCTGCAAGCTGTGTTTTTAGTCGCTGATTAATGTCTGCCACGTCCATGAACGATGAAATCTGTGTACGATACAGACTTTGAAAAATAAACGGTGCTTTTGTTTTTTTCTCACCGGCTGCAATCAGAAAATCTTCCAGCTGCGTGTAGGTGAGGCCGTAAATATTGGCATCATGATTCATATCGGAGCCCTCATTTTAGAATGGTTGTAAATTTCAATTATATAATTTTAACATACCGGCAGGATTTTCACTATAGAAAATTGTATTATGCAGGTGAGATTTATAAAATTTCAGAAATCATCATATTTTTTTATCATAATTTTTTTAAAACAATGAAAAAAACTCTTTTCTGTAAACGTATTTAGCGTTATAATAGATTGGATACACAATGTGAAAGCTAAAATTATAATATATTTTTTAGGAGGATTTTTAAAATGACTGTAAGTATCGAAAAACTGGACAAAGTAAAAGCGGAATTAACCATTACTGTTCCAGCAGAAGAATTTGTAGCTGCTACTAAAAAGCATACAAAGAAAATGTTTCCAGAATCAAAGTAGACGGGTTCCGTCAGGGTAAAGCACCTATGGCTGTAATTGAAAAAATGTACGGCCCTGAAGTATTCTATGAAGATGCTGCCAACGACCTGATTATGCCTAAATATGTGGAAGCTGTAAAAGAACTGATTGCACAGGATGAAACATTCCAGCCAATCGCTCGTCCTGAATTTGATATTGAACAGATTGAAAAAGGTAAAGATTTTATCTTCAAAGCAATCGTAGATACCAAACAGGAAATTGCTTTAGGCGACTACAAAGGTATCGAAGTAGAAGCAATCGATGGCGAAGTAACTGACAAAGAAATCGATCAGTATCTGGATATGATGAGAGGCAAACAGGCTACTGTTCGTGAACTGACAGACGCTGATGCTGTAGTAGAAAAATGGGACGTTGCAAACATCAACTTTACCGGTAAAAAAGACGGCATTGAATTTGAAGGCGGTGCTGCACGCGGTTATGACCTGACCATCGGTTCCGGTTCTTTCATTCCTGGCTTTGAAGAACAGGTAGAAGGTATGAAACTGGGTGAAACACGCGACATCAACGTAACTTTCCCAGAGGTATATCCAGCAGAAGAACTGGCTGGCAAAGCAGTTGTATTTGAAGTAACTGTAAATGCAATCAAACGTAAACAGCTGGCTGAGCTGAACGATGAATTCGCAAAAGATGTAAGCAATTTCGAAACTCTGGAAGAATACAAAGCTGATATCAAAGCAACACTGACTGAAGAAAAAGCAGCTGAAATTCAGAACAGATACAAAGCAGAAGTAGCACAGAAAGCTGCTGAACTGTCTGATGTTGTTGCTCCTGAATCTATGGTAAAAGCTGAAGCTGAAAACTTCATGAATGATATTCGTTTCCAGTTTGCACAGCAGGGCATTTCTCTGGAACAGTATCTGCAGCTGACCAACGGCAACATGGAAGATATCGAAAAAGAATGCAACATGAGAGCTGAAAGCGCTGTAAAAGAACAGCTGGTATTTGAAGCAATTGCTGAAAAAGAAGGTCTGGAAGTAACAGATGAAGATTTGGAAGCAGAATTCGAAAACCTGTCCAAAATCTACAATCAGCCTGCTGAAAATGTGAAAAATATGTTCACACAGAGAGGTCAGGTTGGTCTGGTAAAACGCAACATTTTAATGGAAAAAGTTGCAGCGTTCCTGTTAGAAAACGCAAAAATCGGTTAAGCTATAGTTTGACTGCTTATAATAACAGTATACGACAACAGAATTCAAAGATAGAAAGGGAGGATAATCAGGATGAGTTATTTAGTTCCGATGGTTGTGGAACAGACCAGTCGCGGTGAACGTTCCTATGACATTTATTCCAGATTATTAAAAGACAGAATTATTCTTTTGGGAGATGAAGTAAACAATATGACAGCCAATGCCATTGTGGCACAGCTGCTGTTTTTGGAAGCGGAAGATCCGGAAAAAGATATCTATCTGTATATTAATAGTCCAGGCGGTTCGGTGACTGCCGGCATGGCTATTTACGATACCATGAACTATATCAAGCCTGATGTGTCCACTGTATGCCTGGGCATGGCAGCTAGTATGGGGGCATTTCTGCTGGCAGCCGGTGCAAAAGGAAAACGTTTTGCACTGCCTAATAGTGAAATTATGATTCATCAGCCTATGGGCGGTGCCAGTGGTCAGGCAACAGATATTGCGATTCATGCGGAACACATTTTAAGAACCAAAGAAAACTTAAATCGTATTCTGGCTGAACGCACAGGGCAGCCTCTGGAAAAAATCAAAGAAGATACAGAGCGTGATAATTTCATGACAGCCGAACAGGCGAAAGCGTACGGGCTGGTTGACGAAGTTATGAGCAAACATTAAGGTTTACGAGGTGGATTGAATGCATAACTTTGAAGATGGAAACGAGCTGATTCAGTGTTCTTTCTGCGGAAAAACACAGGATCAGGTAAGAAAAATTGTGGCGGGTCCAGATGTATATATCTGTGATGAATGTATCAATCTGTGTCATGAGATCATTGAAGAAGAATTTGGTTTTGAGCCTAACTACAGTGTGGCGGTGACAGATATTCTGAAACCGGCAGAAATCAAAGAAATTCTGGACACATATGTAATTGGGCAGGATGAAGCCAAAAAAACACTGGCGGTATCTGTATACAACCATTATAAACGTATCAATAATCTGTCAGTACAGGATGATGTAGAGCTGCAGAAATCAAATATATGCTTGATTGGGCCTACCGGCAGTGGTAAGACATTGCTGGCGCAGACCCTGGCAAAAATTCTGCGAGTACCGTTTGCAATAGCTGATGCGACTTCTTTGACAGAAGCCGGCTATGTAGGGGAAGACGTGGAAAACATTCTGTTGAAGCTGATTCAGGCGGCAGATTTTGATATGGAAATGGCGCAGAAAGGTATTATCTATATCGATGAAATCGACAAGATTGCCAGAAAAGGCGACAATGCCTCTATCACTCGAGATGTGTCAGGGGAAGGGGTTCAGCAGGCGCTTTTGAAAATTGTTGAAGGTACTGTGGCGAATGTGCCTCCGCAAGGTGGACGTAAACATCCGCATCAGGAATTTATTCAGATTGATACCAATAATGTGCTGTTTATCTTAGGCGGAGCGTTTGATGGTTTGGAAAAAATCATTGAACATCGCGTAGGTAAAAAAGGGATGGGCTTCAATGCTGATGTACAAACCAAACAGGAAAAGAATCAGGAAAATATGCTGAAGCATCTGGTTCCGGAAGATTTGCTGAAATTTGGTTTGATTCCGGAGTTTATTGGTCGTGTACCGATGATTGTGACATTGGACTCTCTGGATCGGGATGCATTGATTCGTATTCTTACAGAACCGAAAAATGCGCTTGTGAAACAATATCAGCGTTTGTTGAAAATGGACGATGTAGATTTAGAATTCACAGAGGATTCTTTGATTGCCATTGCAGACAGTGCTTTGGAACGTAATACCGGGGCTCGCGGGCTGCGCGCAATTCTGGAAAAAACCATGAATGATATTATGTACGAAGTGCCGTCCAATCCAAAAATTGCTAAAGTGATTGTAACGAAAGAGTGCATCACAGAAGGCAAAGCGCCTGAGATTGTATTGCGCAAACCAAAAAGAACTGTACCTGCGAAGACTGCCGGTGAAGCAGTATAACATGTGCTATAAGAATTTGTCAGAACCATTTCGAAAGTGATTTCGGAATGGTTCTTTTTTTGTTTAAGAAGGTATGTTCACTATTGAATAAACATAAATACACCTTTAATTTATTTGAGCGCTATGCTAAAATGATTAAAAAAGCGCGTATACTTGGAGGTGTTTGTATGAAAACGGAATGGCTGGAGTGGTTAGTGTTATTTAAAAAATACAAATCGCTGCAGAAGGTGAGTGACGTGTGCCACGTGACACCGCAGAATATCGGGAAGATGTTTGGGCATCTGGAAGATGAGCTGGGTGTGCAGTTGTTTGAGAAAAAAGGCAAGACGATTTATCTCACAGCAGCAGGGCGGGAACTGGCGGATACCGCAGAAAAAATAACGAATTCTTTGGAACAGTTTAAAGATAAATATACGAATACACAGAACGCTATTATAGGAGAATTGGAACTTCTGAGTACAGACAGCTTGATTATGCAAGATGTCTTGAATTCTTTTTTGAAACGTTTTCCAGCTGTAAAAATTTCTTATATGGATGTTTCATTTAGGGAAGCTTTAGATTACGTAAAAGAAAATAAAAATGTTATTGCATTTGTTCCAATTTGGCAAAATGAAGCATTTTACACTTTGCTGAAAAAATACGAGCCATACTGTAATATTCATATGTTATTTAAAGACGAAAATCGTATTTTTATGTCTAAAGAAGCAGATTTAGCAAAACGTAAAGTAATTACAATAGGAGATTTGCAAGGCAAGAAGATTGTTTCATATATCAAAAATGGGAGACCGGAAGATGCTAAAGAGGTTTTCTATAGATTAATTTCTAAAGATAGTGCTTCTGATTTAGATATTATTGGGACCAATTCGATTCATTATTTTCAGACAGTGGTAAAAAATAATTTGGCACTTGGAATGGGTTTATATAGTAATTTTAAACAATTGGAGGAAGAAAAGAATATATGCAGCGTAAAAATCGATGGCGAAGGTGTAGCCGCGTGCATATGGAGTTTGATCTATAATGTAAATAAAAAGATATCTGTTTGTGATAAATTGTTCATTTCAGCCCTTGAACAGTATTGTACACAGCTTACTAAATAATTGTGTTAAAAGAGTTGGACGAGTAAAATCGTTCAACTTTTTTTGCTTTTTGGAACGGACTTGTACTAGATGCGAAACTGACAGTTTCTAATAAACGATAAACAAAACTAATTGGACGAATAAAAGGGTTAACTTTCTGTATAATGACATCAAGGTTGATGCATCGAACTGAATAGAATTTTTAGTAAAGTAAAAATGATAAGTACTCAATAGGAGTGAAACTGTATGTCAAACTTAAATGAAACAATGAAATTTTATTTAACAATGGGTCTTTCTTTATTGATTATGATTCTGGTAGGTATGATTCCGCCATTCGGCCAGATGACTGTATATGGTATGCAATTGCTGGGTGTGTTTGTCGGCTGTATTTTTGGCTGGCTGCTGGGTGTTGTGGTACCGGTTGCAATTCTGGGGATTACGATGGCAGGGTTACTGGTAACAGGTACTACTATTGACAATATGATGATTGCGTTGTTTAGTACCCAGATGGTAGTTATGATTTTCTTTGCGCTGATCTTTGTGTATGGTCTGGACAAATGCGGTATTTTGAATTTTCTGGCTGCAAAAATCATGTCCATTAAATGGTGTGTAAAATCTCCGTGGCATTTGGCAGTATCTCTGTGGCTTTGCACTATGGTATGTGCAGCACTGTCCAGTCAGCCATTTGCCACTATGCTGCTGATGTTCAGTATGTATTACGGTTTGGCTGACAAACTTGGCGCACAGAAAAGAAGTCCATACTCTGTAATGGTATTGGTATTTATCGCTGCTGTTTCTGCTATCGCTGTTGCTTTGGTGCCATATTCCGGGATGATTTTATTCGCAACATCTATTATGGCCACAGCAGTACAGGGCGTAACCTTTAACCTTCCGTTGATTTGCGGTGTAAACTTTTTAGTAACATTGGCTTTTATTATCATTGGTGCAGTTTTACTGAAAGTCTTAATGGTTACCAATGTTCTGAAAGTTGAATTTGATATGAGTAATGCCGGTGAACTGGTTACCCAAAAAGCTGTATTTGATACAAAAGTAAAATGGGGATTTTTCTATATCATTTTGCTGGTAGCTTTGATGCTGGTGCCTACATTCCTGCCTGCAGGTAGTGCTTTGAAAGTATTTATGGGTAGAATCGGTACCGTGGGCATGTTCGTGATTGTAGTGCTTTTGATGTGTTGCACCACGGTAAAAGGAGAACGTTTGATGGATTTTGAAGTGGCCATGAAAAAAGGTGCTGTAAACTGGCAGGTATTCTTTATGATGGGTACTGCACTGGTAGTATCCGGTCAGCTGGTTACTCCACAGGCCGGTCTGGCACTGACACTTCAGGATGTACTGAATGGCATGCTTGGTGATATGAGTGCATATGTACTGGCTGTTATCTTTATCGTATTCGGTCTGATTCTGACCAACTGCATTACCAATGCGGTAGCAATGCAGCTGATTATCCCGCTGCTGTCTATCTTCATGATTGCGAAAGGTGTTAACCCAGCATATCTGGTAGGGATTGCAGCAATCGTATTAGACCATGGCCTGGTATTGCCATCCGGTTCTCCGTTGGGTGCATTCCTGCATGGGAATACAGAGTGGATGGAATCCAAACAGGTATATCTGTTCACCATTTGTTCTTCTACCTGTTTAGCTATTGCAATTGCACTGGTAGGTGCACCGTTAGGTTTGTTCTTTGGTGCGTAAGAGATTATATTTTGGAAAAGCGCTATACAGCTTTCAATATGACAAATTTTTGAGGAGGAAACGAAAATGACAATTAGAAACACTGCTTTGGCAGACAAACTGTTCGTTTTAGGGATTGACGGCCTGGACCCCCGTTACAGCCGCAAAATGCTGCGCGAAGGCAAAATGCCGAACATGCAGAAATTTATCGATCGCGGGGCTGCTCGTGAAGACCTGATGATGCTGGGTGGACATCCAACTGTTACACCGCCAATGTGGGCAACCTTATCTACCGGTGCTTATGCGAATGTACACGGTATTACCGGTTACAACCGTCAGGGTTCCGCTATTGATAAAATTGTAGGGAACTTTGACTCCCGCAACTGCACTGCTGAACCTGTATGGAATGTACTGGCTGAAAACGGTATCAAAACATGCGTATTCCACTGGCCTGGCAACGCTTGGCCTCCAACCAGCGACAGCGAAAATCTGTATGTATGCGACGGTTCCACACCTGGCGGTTTAGGTATGGGTGCTGCTACTATCTCCGATGAGTTTATT
>JAGARS010000092.1 GCA_017622155.1 Peptococcaceae bacterium | reverse complement strand
CTGAAAGCAACAAGCAGTTCTTTAAAACTTGCTTTTTCAACACGGGGATAGTTGCGCTTTTTGCAAGCAATTGTGCAGTATACGATAAAGCAAACGCCAATGATAACTCCGGGAATGACTCCGCCCGCAAAAAGAGAGGCCACTGAAACACCGGAAATAAGTGTTGCGTACATAATGAGCGTGAGGCTGGGCGGAATTATGGGGCCAAGAGAGCCGGAACAGGCTATAAGGGCACCGGAAAAATCGCGCTCATATCCGGACTTTGTCATTTCTTTGATGGCAATCATGCCAATACCGGCTGCAACAGCTGCAGCAGAGCCGGACATTGCAGACATGACCATGCAGGCTGCAATAGCAGCAGCGCCGAGACCACCGTGAAGATGACCAAGGCAGGCGCGGGCAAATCCAAAAAGGTCCTCGGAAATACCGGAGCGATCCATCAAGTTTCCCATCAACAGGAAAAAGGGAATGGCCATCATGGTTATGCCATTAACTTGAGCGTACATGCGTTGGGCCAACAGAAAAATGTTGTTTTCATTCAGGCCGCCTACGAGAATAAAACTGACAATGGAGACAAAGGCCATTGTAATGGGTGTCGGCAAACCCATGAAAAGCAAAATTAGTATAGCGAAAAACATCAAGAACATTATCATATAGATGATGCCTCCATTCTTGAAATAGAACTAAGGGAGGTACCGCATAGGTACCTCCCTATAATGCGGGAAAGTATTAACGATTGGCTTCGACAGCGGCCAGAAGTTCTGCCATTGCGTCAGCGCCGCCCAGTTCGCCCATGGCATCGTAGGCGGGATCCATCATTGCAGTAAAGCTGGACAGGTCGGGATAAGTAACGGACATGCCGTGACCTTCAAGTTCAGCAATGATTGCAGCTTCGCTGCTGCTCAGGTCTTCACGGATAAGATCGGAAGCCTTGATAGCCTCTTCCTTGATAATAGTCTGCAGCTCGGGGCTGAAGCTGTTCCAGCTGTTGTTGTTTATAACAAAGAACTGCATATCAAAGTAGTGGTTGGTGATAGCCAGATTGTCCTGAATCTCATACAGGCAGTCGGCCAGAATGGTTGCAACGGGGTTCTCCTGTGCATCAACAACGCCCTGCTGCAGGGACTGGTAAAGTTCAGAGTAAGCGATAGACTGAGTGTTTGCGCCAAGGGAGTCAAATGCTGCAAGCAGACCGGCTGCAGGCGGTACACGAATCTTTACACCTTCAAGGTCAGCAGCGGTGTTAACGGGGATACCCTTGGTGGTGACCTGACGGAAGCCGTAGTCAAAAACAGCCAGCATCTCAACACCCATGTTGGTAGATGCTTCGGGGGCTACCCAGTCAAAAATGAAGTTGTCGATTACTTTGTGAGCGTGGTCATAGTCTGCAAAGAGGTAGGGAGCAGCAAGAACATTTGCCTTGGTGACATAGCCAGCAAGACCTGCCTGGCTGACAAGGTTCATGTCGATAGCACCCAGAGCTACCTGCTCGACGAGAGTGGTTGCATCGCCAAGTTCACCTGCGGGATAAACTTCCACGGTGACAGCGCCGCCGGTGCGTTCAGAGACGCCCTTTGCGAACTGAGTAAATGCGATGTGGTGGATGTGGGATTCTGCAGCGGTATGAGCCAGCTTGAGAGTCATCTTCTCAAATTCGGGCTCAGCAGGTGCTGCTTCTTCTGCAGCTGCGGGAGCAGCTTCTTCTGCGGGGGCCTCAGCAGGTGCCTCTTCCTTTGCGCCACATGCGCAGAGGGAAAGAACCATAACGAGAGCGAGCAGTAATGCAATAAGCTTCTTCATAACTCCTCCTAAATTTTTTGATTTTTCCCGGGTTTATTGGGATGATTACATTCTATGTTCGACTTTATTTTCTTGCAATTCAATTTCATAAATTTCATACAATTTCATATTTTTTGTTATTATTAGCCAAAAATATTTCTTGTCCATTGACAGCGTTAACATTGTGTTTCATAATAAAACCATTAATTTCTCGTTAATCCTTTACACATCAGTTGGAAATGAAAGTGGTTTTGATATGCAGATTCAACAGAAAGAAATTGCAGAACTGGCAGGCGTATCCTACGCTACAGTTTCAAGAGCTCTTAACGGTACAGCCAAAGTCAAACCTGAAACAATGCAAAAAATACGAAACGCAATGCATCAGTTAGGGATTGTAAATTACGATGACATATTTATAGGAAAAAACATACTTTCCAAACATATTCTTGTTACCGTCGGAGACATCTCATACAACTTTTTTGCAGAAATTTATAAAGCAATTTATTCTGTTCTTCAGCCACTGGGATATTCTTTGGTTTTGTGCAACAGCGGTTTCGATACGGAGCTTGAACTGGACTGCATGAAAAAAGCAAGCGAGAATGGTTATGCTGGAATAATCATGCTTACAGCCAATGAAACCCCGGAGCTTCTTTCATTTATTCTTGAGTCCAGAATTCCTGTTATCATAGTCAACCGCCGTATTCGCGCAATGGATCTTGACACTGTACGCGTTGATAATTACCGTGAAGGCTATATTGCAGCTCAGCACCTTTTTGATAATGGTCATCGTAATGTTGCCATTCTAAGTGGCCCCACCAATTCAATCACTGCCAAAGACTGCGAGCGAGGCTTCACCGATTGCGCCCGTGATAACGGCATTTCATTTTCAAAAGACTGTATTGTACACAGCGATCTTAGCCCCAAAAGTGCTGAACGCTTTGTAAAATGGCTCCACGAAAGAGATTTCAGATACACGGGGCTTTTCATTGTAAATGACCATATGGCTTCCAGTGTTGTTCATTGTCTGGCCCGATACGGCATTCGTGTACCTCACGACATAAGTATGATTTGCCAGGATGATTCACCCCTTGTTAATGAAAGCGGTCTGAATATGACTGTCATCTGCTCAAACCCGGATGTTTTGGGAGCAAAAGCAGCAGAAATATTTTTATCCCGGCACAAGGACCTGCTTGGTGAGAGAACACAAATCGTTTTCCCTCCACAGCTTATCCAACGAAGCAGCATAAAACGCATAAAATAATTTCATAAAAGGTGGACAGCAGCGATGAAAGCATTATCTTTCGGTGAAGTTCTTTGGGATGTGTACCCTGACAAAAAATTTATAGGTGGAGCTCCTTTTAATTTTGCAGCTCATCTTGCAAAACATGGGGCAGATGTGTACATGCTCTCTGCGTTGGGCAAAGATGAGTTGGGCGAAGCATCTATTTCCTCTCTTCGTAAGTTTGGTTTGCACGATGATTTTGTTGCCTTTGTAAACGATAAAGAAAGCGGAAAATGCCTTGTTAGTTTAGATAAGGATGGCGTGCCAAAGTACAATTTGCTTGAAGATGTAGCTTACGACTATATTTCTATCGGCTCTGATATGAGCAACTTTGATCTTTTGTATTTCGGAAGTTTGGCTCTCAGAAGCGAATACAATTTATCCAGCCTGAAAAAGCTTCTGTCAGAAAATGATTTTGGTGAAGTCTTTGCGGATGTTAATATCCGTCCCCCCTTTTATTCAAAGGAAACCGTGAAGTTCTGCATGCAAAATGCAAGCATTGTAAAAATCAGTGATGAGGAACTTCCTCTTGTTTTGAAGCTACTTGATTTGGAATGTGGCTCATCCTATGAGGAGCTTTCCATAAAGCTTGCAGAAAACAATAAGAACCTGAAGCTGATACTCCTGACGCTTGGTGCCGATGGTGCATTTGCATTCGACTGCCGCTCCAACGAGGCATACAGCACCCCCGGTCTCAAGGTTAATGTGGCATCAACTGTAGGTGCCGGAGACAGCTTCTCCGCCGCCTTCATCTCCCGCTATCTTGACGGGCATGATATCACTTCATGTTTGAAACACGCAAGCAAAATCGCTGCTTATGTTGTGTCAAATTATGAAGCCATTCCCGAATACTCCCTTGTAGATTTTTGAATCACTCTTTTTAGACTTAAACGAAAGAATGGGCCTCAACTGAGACCCATTCTTTCTTTTATTTATATGATGTTCTTTATTCTGGCAAAATGTATGTCCAAACCGGGACTCATATAGTCATAGGCTAAGGGTGTCACATTGGCAGTGGCAATGTGGATTATGAACAGCGTGCTTTCCACGAACTCTGGCCATAGAGTGTTGCAGCCACACCGGCAAGCAGCGCCGCAGCATAAGCGCCCAAATCAATAACCGCACGCAAAAACATTATCACAACACACAGCGCCGCCATCATTGCATCGGATGCTATAATTCTCCTCTCTTTCGTGTTTCCTCCATGAGTATTACTAGGTTTCAGCGATGATAGGGTTTACATACCTTCTACGCTTTTCTGTGGCTTTGCCGTACTGGATTGCGGATACATGACCATTGATAAGAAAAACTTCACAAAAAATAATCATCTGCCCTTGGCTATTAATAACAAAAAATTTTTTTCCGGAAAACAAGCAGGTATCTCTATATCACACAGCAAATTAATAAAAAAGGAGCTGAAATATGGAAAAAATTTACGTGCTTCAAGAAGTCTCATAATGGAATTCTAAAATAGTATGCATTATGCTTTACATTGATGTCATCATAAATCATAAAAATACCCCTCTGGAATCCAAGATTTCAGAGGGGTATTTTAGCAAATTCTATACGCCATTTTGGTCAAGTTGTTTTTTTCATCGTCATTTCGATTTCGTATGCATTTTCGTTGATTTCTTTCTTCAAGACAATTACAGAAGACCCGCTACTTAATTCAGTGACTCCCTTTCCTAACAACTCGACATAGTCATTTGGGGCATTTAGTTCAAAATGTTCTCCATAAATTTCTGAAATAGCTTCTTGGAGCTCCTCCCGTTTAACATACCAAGCAAGTCTCTTTTGGTCCCCGCGGTTTTTGTTTCGATCACTGGTCAGTTTAATATGTACAATGAGTGGGCAGGTTTTCTCAGCGGCTACTAATGTTGCCGCCGTCACAGAATACCCTGTCAAATTAATAGAAGTATACGGAATGCGCCCACGATATTCCAAGAACATCTTGTACAGATAAAGCGAAGCCGTTTTCTTCAACCGAGAAATTCTCTTTATTCCAAAATCGAGAAAACTACCGTTCTCTTGAAAATCAGAAACGCCAATTAACGGCTCAGCAACTTTCAGTTCATTTGCTGCGTTATAGAACTCGGGGTATTGAGTCTTAATCTCCCTTACTTGTTTAAAATAGGATACAAGCTTACCATGGTATTCAACCATATATGGTTGAATCAACGTTGATACATCTATAGGCAAGACTGCTTCACAATCAATCTTGCACGAACCGTCGTGATTGAAAGCACACAGATTTAAGATTTCATTGCAAATTATTTCTCGTGTTCCGTAATTCACTTTCAATACGTGTGTGTTGCCTGCGTTATCAACATAATTATTGATGTACACGTATTTTTCATCATCGCTCAGTTTTTCGAGGTTGCTCGGGTCAATAAGCTCCGCTTTAACAAGCTCACAAAACGGCGCATTACGCTTTCTCTTTTCACCCATCATGTAATCACAATCTTGTCCCACTAAAACATATAGTGTTCCATTGTGCTCAAATATGTCACCAGGTGCCGTTGCGGTATAATATTTATTTACTGTTGGTGAAAAGTTTTCTGAGTGCGCCGCATTTACTAAATCTTTCGGAACATTCAGATTCCAATTGATTTTTCCTTTATAGGCATCAAGACTACCAGAGATACGCAT
>JAGARS010000091.1 GCA_017622155.1 Peptococcaceae bacterium | reverse complement strand
TTCTACCACACCGTCGGCCACCAGATTTTTCACTTCCTGCACAATATCGGCTTGTTTGCGGCTGCGTTCTCTCCCGCGCACATATGGCACGATACAATAAGTACAGAAATTGTTGCAGCCATATACGATATTTACCAGTGCTTTGAACGGATATTCACGATAGCTCGGCAAGCCTTCCTGAATGCCTTCTTCTTTGTCAAATACCACAATTTGACGACCTTCACCCTGATAAATACGATACAAGTATTCCGGGAAGTGATGCAGATTGTGGGTACCGAAAATCATATCTACATGAGGTGCAGAGGTGCGAATGGTATCTGCCATGCCTTTCTGCTGCATCATGCATCCGCATACACCGATAATCAGTTCTGGTTTTTTCTGTTTCAGCTTTTTCAGTTCACCCAACTGACTAAGCACCTTGCTCTCTGCTTTTTCACGAATACAGCAGGTGTTGAACAGTATAAAATCTGCTTCCGCTTCTATATCTGTTTTTTCATAGCCCATCTGCGAGAGAAACCCGAACAGAATCTCACTGTCTCGTTCATTCATCTGGCATCCAAATGTATGCGTCAGACATTTTTTCACTTTACCGGTCTGTTGTGTGTACATCGCATTCATATTGTGAACCTGATCTACAAAATATGCGGTTTGTTCCTGCACAATGCCACCTCATTTCCTGTTTATTGATTGCACCATTGCATTATAGCAGAGGTTGCGGCAATTGTCCACCCGTCATTGCTGTTTGGTGCATTCTGTAATTTTATCTTACCATTTTATTTGATTATACCGACACAGCCATATTTACAGAGCGGCAACAGCCTGGAATGCAATTTCAGCTGCTTTGATGGTATTTTCAATATCTTCATCGCTATGTGCCTGCGATACAAACCAGCATTCAAACTGGGATGGCGGCAGATAGAACCCTTGACCCAGCATTGCCTGGAAAAATACTTTAAACTGCTCTGTGTTAGATGTCATAGCAGCTTGATAGCTGTCTACCGGTGTTTCGGTAAAGAAAATGGTAAAGAGCGATGCACTTTGATTCAGTGCAATTTTTACGCCGGCTTTGTCGGCAGCAGCCTGAAGCCCCTGCACCAGTTTCTTTGTTTTCGCTTCGATTTCTTCATATACACCCGGCTTAGCCAGTTCATCCAGAATTGCCATACCGGCAGCCATTGCCAGCGGATTACCGGATAAAGTGCCCGCCTGATATACAGGACCTACCGGTGCCACATGCATCATAATTTCTTTTTTACCGCCATAAGCGCCTACCGGCAGACCACCGCCGATAATTTTACCCATACAGGTCAAATCAGGCATGATATTGTATACTTTTTGCGCACCGCCGAACGATGCACGAAATCCACTGATAACTTCGTCGAAAATCAACAGTGCACCATGCTCTGCTGTCACTTCCCGCAAACCTTCCAGGAAACCTTCTTTTGGCAGTACCAGCCCCATATTGCCCGCAATCGGTTCTACAATTACCGCAGCAATCTGGTCCGGATACTGGGCAAACAGCGCTTTTACAGAGTCAATATCATTGTACTGGGCTGTCAGTGTTTCACTGGCAATGGATTCCGGCACACCTGGGCTTGATGGCACACCAAAAGTCAGTGCACCGGAGCCTGCTTTTATCAGCAAATGATCGGCATGCCCATGATAGCAGCCTTCGAATTTCACAATTTTATTTCTGCCTGTATACCCACGTGCCAGACGCAAAGCACTCATAGTTGCTTCTGTACCGGAGCTTACCATACGCACCATTTCTACAGATGGTACTGCATCAACAATTTTCTTTGCCATTTCTACTTCAATGCCGGTAGGAGCACCATAGGTACTGCCTTTTGTCAAAGCTTCCATTACCGCTTTGCTCACAGTTTCCGGCTGATGACCCAATAATAACGGCCCCCAGGAGCAGATATAATCTACATATTTGTTGCCGTCTACATCGTACAGATAAGCACCTTCCCCCCGTTCAATAAATACAGGATAGTCGCCTACTGCTTTAAATGCACGTACAGGACTGTTTACACCGCCCGGTATCAATTCACACGCTTCTTCAAACAATCGCTTGGAGTTTGTATATTCCATTCTAACAGGCCCTCCTTATTCAGCCAGCCATTTGGCTACATCGATGGCATGATACGTTAAAATCAAATCAGCACCGGCACGTACAAATCCGGTCATGATTTCCATTACGACTTTCTTTTCATCAATCCAGCCATTCTGTGCTGCCGCTTTTACCATTGCATATTCACCGCTTACATTGTAAGCTACTACCGGCTGATAAAACGCTTCTCTTGTTTTACTCATAATATCCATATAAGCCAGTGCCGGTTTCACAATGATATAATCGGCACCTTCCGCTACGTCCAGTTCGGTTTCATGCATAGCCTGGCGCACACTGCAGCCCGGATCCATCTGGTAGGTTTTTCTGTCGCCAAACTGCGGCGCAGACCCTGCTGCATCGCGGAACGGGCCATAGAATGCAGATGCATATTTGGCACTGTATGCCATAACCGCAACATTGGTAAAGCCTTCCTGATCCAGTGCCGCACGAATCATGCCCACACGGCCGTCCATCATGTCAGACGGAGCAATAATATCCGCTCCGGCACGCGCCTGAGATACAGCTGTTTTAGCCAGCAGACTCAATGTTGGGTCGTTCAGCACATCTCCTTTTTCTGTTACAATACCGCAATGCCCGTGGCTTGTATATTCACACAGACAGCAGTCTGCGATAATTACCAGCTCAGGATACGCTCCACGCACCAGACGAATGGCTTTCTGCACAATCCCTTCATCGTTATATGCTTCGGTACCCACTGCATCTTTTTGTGCAGGGATCCCAAACAGAATAATGCTTTTAATGCCTACGGATACGGCACGTTCTACCTCTTCCAGCAAATGATCCAGCGAAAACTGGTTAATCCCTGGCATAGAAGCGATTGGGTTAATCTGTTCTTCTCCTTCTACCACAAAAATCGGGTAAATTAATTGTTCTGCATGTACACGACTTTCCCGCACCATGCTTCTGATATTTTCATTCAAACGAAATCTGCGTAATCTTGTTTCCGGAAACATACACAAGTCCCCCTCGTATTTATTATCACTAATATATCATTATAACAGTGGCGCATATGCTTTTCAAGCACAAAAAGTGATATAAATATATAGGGGACGCTGTCCCCAGCGTCCCGAATTAATCAATCTATTTATTTTATTCTGCAAATGATTTGTTTGCATGTATTTCCCGCAGGAATCTTTTAAAGTCGTCTTTGCTCCATGTTACCGGCGTTGGATACAATGGATTGCCTTCTTTGTAGGCACGCTCTGCAATTTCGTCAATATCTTTCAGTTCTAATGTTGGTGGATACTTTGGAATGTGCATACGTGCATTGATATCTTCCATCCAGGCAATCAATGCATTTGCCTTTTCTTCGGTAGTATGTGCTCCGCGATTCATACCGGATGCATCATACAGCTCTG
>JAGARS010000009.1 GCA_017622155.1 Peptococcaceae bacterium | reverse complement strand
CCCAGATGGGTAAACTCCACCACTGCACTGGTACGCACCAGCAGTGTGGTATCCAGTTCCATTTCCAACTGTTTGATATTTTTGCTCACCGCCTGGGGTGTGACAAACAAACGCTCCGCCGTCTTGGTCATAGATTTGGTCTCCGCCACATCCACCAGATATTTCAATTGCTCCATACGCATACTTATCACGCACCTCATATATAAAATGCTTTTATATATTTATTGTACAAAAAGTTGCCCCCAAACACAAGGGATACTGTGTAAAATTTATGTAAAACTTATGTAAAGCAACAGAAAAAGGACTTGCACAGCCGCAAGCCCCTTTTCCGGTTTCTAATATTCATTTGATTGAAGAAGGTGTTATTCTAACACGCATTCAATAGTTTCAATACATACAACGCATTCTAACGATTAATTGAATACGAAGCCGGCAATTGGCCAACCAATGATCAGGAATACTACGAACAGAATTACGGATAACAGCACACCGTATTTCATCATCTGGTTGGAGGATACCCAGTTGGTGTAGGAGAATGCTACCCCTGTTACAGGAGAAGCAGCCGGTGTAGCCAGTGCGAATTCGGAAATGATGAACATCAAGCAAACCATACCGACTGGGTTCATACCCATCATGCTGCCGAAGTTAACCAGGAACGGCATGCACAGGATTGCGCACAGCATGTTGTTTGCAACGTTGGTCAGAATCAGACAGAATACCATTACAACAACGATAAATACCATTGGAGGCAGAGCCATGAATGGTTTGATGAAGTTTGCCATAAATGCGGAGATACCGGTGGTTGGCATCATCATCTGAGTAGATACTACCATGATGTAGCCTACCATCATAATCTGACCCCAGTTTGCCATGCTCAGCAGTTCTTCCAGGTTGCCCAGGGATTTGCCGTTTTCATCTTTAATCAGTGGAACAACAGCACCCATCAGCATTGCGATACCTACGATACCGAACTGTTCCAGGAAGTGTTTGATTGCGCCAGGAGCGAAAATCATAACAACGTTTGCCAGCATAAATACTACGAACAGAATCAGAGCATATTTCTGACTTTTTGTTGCAGGTGGCACGCCTTCGCCCTGTGGTTTGTAGTTGGACAGTGGAGAAACATCTACACGGAATACAAATTTCAGTAATACCAGCAGTACAACTAGCATAACCAGACCCATGATTACCATCATAGTCAGATACTGAGCCATTGGAATTGGCAGGTTCGGGAACATGTTGTTGTAAGCCATCAGATAGGTTAAACCGGTACCCATGAATGGGAACAGAATCTGACCGCGCATCAGCTGATAAGCTACTGCCAGGAACATAATAACTACCAGTTTGTCATCTTTTTTCACGCCAACCTGTTCAAACATGGAAATCATGAAGGATGCAAAGATCATCATCATGATGATTGGGTTGAAGGAACCTACCAGCCAAGCCAGCAGCAGGATAACGGTCAGAACGGTCCAGCCTCTGCCGGCCATCGCTTTATTGGTTAACAGTTTCATAGCCAGCCATGTAAACGCACCGTTTTTCATAGCTACACCGATTGCCATCATACATACGATCATAGCAACGATTGTTAAGCTACCGAAAGAAGCAACCATCATCTGGTTCATACCGATGGATAAACCAATCCCTACCAGCGCCAGTACGGATGGCCACAGCATATCAATCATAATCCAGCCATATACAGCACCGATAAAGGTACCAACAATACCAACACCCATTGCAGTTAAACCGCCGAATGGAGGAATAAATCTAAACAGCAAACAGAATGCCGCACAAATAATATAGTGAATAATGTTCACTTTTTTGGCTTCCATAAAGAAGACCTCCTTTTTCTTAACACTTGTTACAAAATACAATAATTTCTGAAAAATAAAACACTTGAAACAAACTACCCTTCGCACAACGACTTGTGCATACACCTTTTTGAATATTAGAAAGCTATATATCTCACACTAATGGTACATTAGAGAAAGAACTGCTTTCAGCGCCGCATAGCAGCATAACAGCTATCTTTCATCGCTCCCTTCTACAAAGTTTCTTTATTATATGTATTATTATAATAAAATATCAATAAAAATGAAGCACCTGTATTTCCATGCATAAAAACAAGGCTTCAACTTTTGGTTGAAGCCTATAAAATCGCCGGATAGTTTGTTTTTCTCTCATTCATTATTGCAGCCCTACACGAATCATAGAAGCAAATCGGCGCAGCTCATCACGAGCCTCTTTGCGATATACCGCTGCGTGAAGCATTGGCGGGCGTTCAGCATCTAACGGCACCGCTATATAACTTTTGCCCGGAAAGAAATGCTGATAAGCAAGCCGCGGCATCATAACATAGGCGCCGGCCTTCTTAATCATAGCACGGTGAAAATCGGCATCGTTGGAACGCATTACATGGCTCATATCACTGCCTGTCATATATTCCTCCACCGGCACAATACCAAACATGCTGCAAAAATGTCCATGCAAATCTTTTTGCGATACAAATTCCTGTCCGTGATACATGTGAGAATCCATTACCACCACCTGCTCATCCTGCGCCAAAAGGTTCATATCCAGCACATCCTGATAAGGTGCAAACTTGCGAAACAGTGCCTCCTCATTGTAAGTAACAAGCCCCAAATCACATACACCCCGTTTCAGATCCTCAAACACAGCTTCTACACTGTCTACCATGTAAATACGGGGAATGATATTGATATTGACATAAGAAAACTTGGCAATGATATCGGGCAGCACCACATTGGCAATGGCTGAAATAGAGCAAATGCGCACCGGAAAGCTGTTGTCCTCATGCACACGGTGTTTGCTTCTGGCTACAATCTGATTCATTTGCTGTTCTTCTTTCAGCATGTTTTCTGCCACCGATGCAATCTCCGCACCCACTTTGGTGAGGGTTACCCCTGAACTGGTACGCACCAGAAGCTCTGTATCCAGCTCATTCTCCAGCTGTTTGACAGCCTTGCTCACAGCCTGCGGTGACACAAACATGCGCTCCGCCGTTTTGCTCATCGATTTGGTTTCCGCTATATCCACCAGATATTTCAACTGTTCCATACGCATAGATATCACCTGCTTTTCCTCAATTTATTCACTTATTATAGCAGATTTCTATTTTGTTGTCACCGTTAGAAAGCGCCTGCCGAAATACGCCTATAAATTTTGCATATTCTATGCTATACTGTTTGCAAAACACAACTTACAGAAAGGAGCGCTATTATGACGCACACTTCAGAACAAGAACTCACTCCATTAGACAACACTCCGGCTAAGTCCAGCGGCTTTACCCTCAATTTTCGCACAGCGTCCCCGGTATATACACCGCTTATCGATTTAGTACCCGCTGATGCCCAATACGCCGACAGTGATGAAGGCAATGCCCGCCGATTTCTGGATATTTACAAAGAAAAAGTACGTTACTGTGAATCAGAAAAATGCTGGTATATGTTTGACAATACACGCTGGAAAGTAGACGATACCAAAGCAGTGCACGCTATGGCGCGCGATGCCCTGTATACGTCTTATACGAAAGAAATTGAAAGCCTGGAGCAGACGGCAGGCGCCAAAGATTTCACCAGACTGCAGCAATTATATAAAAAGCGTGACAAGGCAGGCAATTATTCCAGTATTCAGAACTGTCTCAACATGGCCGCGATCGAAACAGCCATTACACCCGATGTATTTGACAGCAATATTTACTGGTTTCATGCACAAAACGGTGCATTGGATTTGAGTTCTTACAAGGACAACACATTTGACGGTGTGCTCTATCACAAACCGCAGCATCATTTCACCAAAACAGCCGGCACTTCTTTTGAAACGGATGAAACATACAAGCCGGCTCAGTGGAGCGAGCAGCTGCCCTATCTGCCTTACTGCCCGAAATGGATTCAATTTGTGATGGACTGCTGCAATAAAGATATGGATTTGTACTACTATCTGCAGAAAGCAGCAGGGTATTCCATTCTCACCGGTGATATTTCGGAGCAGAAGGTATTCTGCCTGCTGGGCGAAGGGCGCAACGGCAAGAGCCTGTTTATCAATACACTGGCTGAAATTGCCGGCGATTATGCCAATAAAATTGAAGCATCTGTGCTGTGCACCAATCGATTCGGCGATAAAGACAACGACATGAGCAAAGAGCTGTATCGCATCAAAGGCAGCCGCTTTGTATATTCCAACGAGTTCGGGCGCAGCTCTGTACTCAACGAAAACTTTATCAAGACCATTACCGACGGCGGCAAAATTGCCTGCAGGCCTCTGTACGGTGCAAGTATTGAATACAAGCCGAGCTATACGCTGTGGTTCAGCACCAACCATATGCCAAACCTTGCCGCTATGGATGAAGGTATTCGCCGCAGAGTGATGGTAATTCCGTTCCGCAATAACCTCACTGAAGCGCAGATCGACCGCACCTTGGCGGACAAATTCCGCGCTGAATATCCGGCCATCCTCACATGGCTGATACAAGGCTATGATTTGTACCAAAAGCACGGCCTCGTACCTCCGCAGGCAGTGGTGGATGCCACCAAAGGCTACTTCACAGAGCAGGATATATTTAAGCTGTTTGTGGAGGAATATTATGTGGTAGATGAGAATGGGAAGATTTATGCCAAAAATGTGTATCAGGATTACCGCAATTGGTGTGACTACAACGGAGAAAAGCCGGTGAGCAATATAATATTCAGCAAAGAATTGCAACGATTGGGAGTCAAGCGCACCAAAGATAGAAACGGCATTGTTTACGGTCTTATGCCAAGAGAATGTGAAACGACGTGAAAACTCGGTGCAATGTTTGATGCAATGTTTTTGGCTTAACAAAGCACGTCCTGCAATGTGTGCAATATTTTGGGGAAAACTGTTTTGAACAGAAATATATAATCAGAAAGGTTTTCTAACAATGTTGCACAGCATACATCCATACATCATTTCGCCTAACGGCGAACGGTGCGCCGAGACGTCGCACCCTACGATTTACTCACTATCATCGTCATCTCGCGCCCAAATACGTAATTATTTTTTCATCTAGCAAGGCGGCTTTTTGGCGCGTGAGCGACGCGTACTTGTTGTACGCAAGGCGAATAAGCCAAAAAACAACGTCGCTAGAGGGAAAAAGAATGCGTAGTTACGCTCCGAGGATATGAATATTCCCCATCGCCGGTTAAACACATAGCAATAAACAAAGCCCAATGTCAATGGCATGGATTGTGCAGCAATCTGCTTCGCACCATTGACAAAGGGCTTTTCGTTTATGCTATTTTGTATTTACGCGATAGGGATATTGATTATTTCCCGGAGCCAAAAATTATTTCTGTTTTTTCACTGCCAGCATAAACTTTGGCAGGGCAAGCATTCGTTTAAACCGTGTTGGCTGAATCAGAAACCGGTACAGCCATTCCAGACTCAGTTTCTGCATCCATTCGGGAGCACGTTTCACATTGCCGGAAAGTACATCCATACTGCCGCCAATGCCCATACCTACCGGAATGCCTAGCTGCGCAAGGTGTTCTGCAATCCAGTATTCCTGTTTTGGTGCACCCAATGCTACAAACAGGATGTCCGGTTTCAGCTCACGCAGTTCCGCTAAGATATTCTGTTCTTCGGCAGCATCAAAATACCCATGATGGGTGCCAATGATATTGCAGCCGGGATATTTAGCGCAGATATTTTGTGCTGCGGTATCTGCTACGCCCGGTGCAGAGCCTAAGATATACAGTTTCCAGCCGTGTTGTGCCGATGCCGCGCAGATACTGTTTACCAGGTCAATGCCTGTCACCCGTTCAGCGAGAGGTTCGCCCAGCTGTTTTGAAGCCCATACCACGCCGGAGCCATCGGCTGTCACCATATGTGCCTGATTGATAATGGCTTTCATATCATCGTTTTGGCTGGCACGATAAATAATTTCCGCATTGGCAGTTACCACCTGATGGCTGGTGCCGTGTTCTCTGCCTTCTGCAATAAACGCTGCAACACGTTCCAGCGCTTCATCGCCGGTCACGCGATCAACACCCACGCCTAATATTTGTAATCGATTATTCATTGTGCAGCCTCCGTATTATTTTCTGTATTTTCGCCTGCAGGTTCTTCCAGCTGTTCGCCATGCTGCATCAGATCTACAATCTTCCGGATTTCTTCCATGTCAGGCTCTACATAGTTGACTCCATTGATGTAAACAGAGCCTCCGATAAAGCTGTATGTGTGCATTTTTTCAGGGTTGAGACCAATCAAATT
>JAGARS010000090.1 GCA_017622155.1 Peptococcaceae bacterium | reverse complement strand
CTTCTTCCCATAATATCCGCACTCTTGAAGCCTGCAAGATTAAGATGTTTTATAGATCCATGGCGAGCAATCTCAAGCATATATTCAAATTGTTTAATGCGCACAAAATCACCTCTATATAGTCACTTTTATCGAGCATAAACTTATAAGTAGTATAGCATATTCCACACAAAAAAAACAGCGCATTCTAGACATCAGTCCAAGAATGCGCTACAATAAACAAAATATACTGCAGCAACTGCTAATTTTTCAAAGAGGTGATTTTCATGACCAGCAAATCTGCCGGCAAAACCACAGGCGCTACCAATTGCGAACAGTGTGAGCATTATGTATATGACGATTTAATGGATTATTATGTGTGCGAAGTAGATTTAGACCAGGACGAAATGGAAGATTTTCTGAACTACAACACCCACCATTGCCCATACTTCCGCTATGCCGATGAATACTATCTGGCACGGCGTCAGTAATTATGCCACGGCTGTATATCATACTGGTGCTTTGATTTCAGATACTTCTGCATTCCAGTCAAACTGTATCATCAGGCGCAATTGTTCTGCGCTGTTTTCATGGTCGTCTGCAATGAGTTCTACCTGCTGCAGACGATGTTTTTTGTCCAGCCATACGGTATAATAGAATTCTTTCCAAACCGATGTCAAAAATGTGTTTTCACCGCTATATTGCATCTGATATTTTTTACAGGCTGCGCCATTCAGTTTTTCTTTCCCCAGTTCCGTAACCTGAACAGCATCATTTGTTACCAGACATCCCAATGGATTGATTTCCTGCATAAGATATTCGGTGGCTTCTAAATTTTGTCCTGTCATCTGCATCCACTGCCCGCTAACAATGTCTTTCCTGTAAAAGTTATCGCTAATCTGATATACATCCAGCTCTGTATCCAATACATCTACTGTGCCATACAGATGTACTGCCTCTCCATTTTTTTCTCCTTTAAGCCGGGTGATTACCTGTTCTTTGCCTTCATGTACCCGTACCGCTTCACCGGTATAGCAATACGTCGGTGCCGCCATAGCATTCTGCAAGGCTTCTGTCACCCGTACTTCCGGCGGTGTCCGCCATTCCTGCCAAAGGTCCACGCCAATACTGGCACCGCACACACCAACAGCAAACAAAATCATTAACAATAAGACAATTCGCACTCTTCCTCCAAACCATTCTTTTAATACATGCATAAAAAAACCTCCCGTCACTCGCAGCATTTCTTATCTATGTGTACGAGTGCACGGGAGATTTTATGTTCATTTTTTATTTTTCTTGTGATTGTTTATTTATGCCACACCTGTTTGCCATCTACCCAGGTCTGTTCAATAGAAATATGCGGAATTTCATCTACTGCACAGGTTAGAGGATTCTGTGCCAGAACAATAAAGTCCGCTTTTTTGCCCGGTGCCAGAGATCCGATTCGATCTTCTACACCATACTGCCATGCTGAATCGATGGTCACTGCTTTCAGCGCATCATACACAGAAATCGCCTGTTCTGCACCTAATACACGGCCAGAAGAAGTGGTTCTGGCTGCTGCATTCCACACCAGCCCCAGCGGTTCCGGCTTGGTAACAGGTTCATCGTTATGCAGAGAAATACGCAATCCCCGATTCAGTGCCGATGCACACGGACTGATACGCGCCGCACGCTCTGCACCCAGGAAATTACCTGCATGACGGTCGCCCCATACATAAATATGCGCAGGGAAAAAGGATGGATACAAGCTTAATGCCTTCATTTTGTCCAGCTGATCTTCTCGCACAGTCTGACAATGAATAATCAAATTGCGCGGCTGAATGTTAGCCAGATTTCTGCAATTGGATACCGCTTCGATGATGGTATCGATAGCTGCATCGCCATTGGCATGAATAGCAAATGTTTTTCCCGCATCAATAATGGTTTCCAGCTTCTGCTGCAATACTTCTGTAGTCATATGCGGAAATCCGCAATAGCCTTCCGGCTTCACACGTACCGGATGGTTGGTCGCATAAGGTTCAGACAAATATGCTGTATAACACTGAATACTGCCGTCTTGAATCAGTTTCACTGGACCTTCAAAAATTTTGTCCGGAATATGAATTTCAGGATTGGAAACCTGCCCATTCATTTCAGAACAGCATAAAATATAGCGTGTTTTCAGCAATCCGGCCTGCATCATTGGCTCTACCAGCTGCAGCATAGCCACATCACCGCCGCCTTCACTAACGGTAGTAATTCCGCAGGATAAATATTCATCACTGGCTTTGCCCATCACCATCGGCAGTTTCTGCATCTGTTCCGGAGAGAAAATCTGCATTAAAAACGGCATCATAGCCGGAGTTTCTTCAATAATACCATTCGGCATACCGGCTTCATCATAATAAATATTGCCGCCTAACGGTTTGTAGTCCGGATTTAACATACCAACAGATTCCATCGCTTTGGTATTTGCTGCCATCATATGAATGGAGGCATGTACCACCATGATACTTTTTTCAGCAGATACTGCATCCAAATCTTTGGCCTCCGGCATACGATATTCTTCCAGTAATGTATCATCAAAATTGAAGGCAATCACCGGATTTTTATCAGGGTTTTCCGCAATGGCATCGCGAAGCAGCTGCTGCAAATCACCAATGCTTTTCACTTTGCCGGCCGGTGCACAAGAAGCATCAATAAATAAATGCCGCGCCATTACGTTCATCTGAAAATGG
>JAGARS010000089.1 GCA_017622155.1 Peptococcaceae bacterium | reverse complement strand
ATGTCTTCCATCAACAAAAGAAGCTGCGTGACGTTTTCAAAAACAATCTCCTCGCCGTAATACAGATTGTAAAATGTTCCCTGCAGGTTTTTGTCCTGATAACTATACACGCGTACGATACTGGTTCGCATCTCTTCAGGTATCATGCCTCGGGAAGTTATTGGCATAGCTTCACCTCCTATTTGCGGCTTACTGATTCACACTGACACGGTGCAATGCAGTATACCGTAGTTATCCTAGCATCTTCCCTTGAGGGGAATTGTGCTATGATGCTATTGTAACACCAAACCGTTACACATATGTTACATTTCTAAGATTTTGCAAAAAAATTTAGATATTTTCTCATTCTACTTTACAATTTGGTGTAGTATTATTATAACAAAATAACTAGATAAAGTGGTTACATCGATTTCTTTCTATACTCTTGTACAGTATTGCTGCGGTACTTTTACAAATCATTCTACCGAACGTTACTTATTTTATATACCCTGTTTGTATCCAGTTTCATCTTTTTCGAGCACAAAAAATCCCTATACCGTATGGTACAGGGATTGTATACTTTCGGAACTGAATTATTCAGTTGTGTATGGTAATAAAGCCATTACTCTAGCGCGTTTGATAGCAACGGTCAGAGCTCTCTGATGTTTAGCGCAGTTACCGGAAATACGTCTTGGCAGAATTTTGCCTCTTTCGGTTACGTATTTTTTCAGTTTTGCAACATCTTTGTAATCGATATATTCAGCTTTATCTACACAGAAAGCGCAAACTTTTTTCTTCATTTTTCTTGGGTTACGTTCACGTTTTGCCATGATAGTTCTCCTCCTTGCTTAAAAAGGTAAGTCATTATCATCGAATACGATTTCTTCACCCAGACCCAGACTGGAGCCTGCGGAAGCATTGTTATTCTGATAATCCTGTCTGCCGGAACCATTGTTATCATTTTTGGAACCGACAAATTCAATCTGGTCTGCGACAACTTCGGTTACCCAGCGTCTCTGGCCATCGTTTCCATCATAGCTGCGTACCTGCAGGCGACCTTCCAGAGCCATCTGCTGACCTTTGCGGAAGTAGTTCGCTACAAATTCGGCAGATTTCTGCCACGCTACGCAGTTAATAAAATCTGCTTCGCGTTCGCCGTTCTGATTGGAAAAGCGACGGTTTACTGCCAGTGTGAAACTTGCTACTGCAGTCCCACTCTGTGTATAACGCAGTTCAGGATCCTTAGTCAGGCGTCCAATTAACAGTACTTTGTTCATTTAAAACACCTCTCGCTAAGAATTATTCGCCAGCTTTAGTTGTCATCTGACGCAGGATGCTGTCGTCGATTTTCATCAGACGTTCGCATTCATCAACTGCAGTTGCTGGACCGTTGAATTTTACTAATACATAGTAACCTTCACGATATTTTTTGTCGATTTCATAAGCCAATCTACGTTTGCCCCATTTATCAACTTCAGCTACAGTTGCGCCTTCTTTTACCAGGATACCATTGAATTTTTCAACAATGCCATCGATTGCTTCTTCAGCAACTTCTGGTTTAATGATATACAGTAATTCGTAATCACGCATGTTCTGCACCTCCTCCCCCCGGACTAATGGCTCTAACTTTGTTAGAGCAGGGATTTACAGTTAAGGATTATAACACAATGCACAGGTTGTTGCAATTAAAAATAATTTATTTTAATTACCAGTTGCCGTAATACATCAACAGCTGCGGCTGTCTGTCGATTGCTACGCTGCTTTGTTTATTGGCAGCATTGCCTTTGGTAAAATAGCCAATCGGGTCGCCCAGCATCATATAATCCATAAAGGTGTATGGTGCGCTATAGCTATAATGCGCTACCTCTATCGTGTCATATCCCAAATCAGCAGTTAACCGTTCCAGTGTGGTCTGAAAAGCTTCTATGCCATCGATCAGGCCATTGGCTGCAGCCTGTTTGGCAGTATATACACGCCCATCGGCCAATACACGCACATCTGCTTCGTTCATGTTGCGGCCTTCTGCAATGATGCCAACAAACTGATCAAAGCTTTCGTCGCATATTTCCTGATAAATGGCTCTCTGTTCGTCGGTCAGCGGCTCATAGCTGTTGCCCATGGCTTTGTTTGGCCCGGTAGCTACATAGCTGACACCCACACCGATATTGTCTAACAATTCACTCAAATCTAAAAAGTCACCCATAATCACACCAATAGAGCCGGTGGTGGCATTGCGATTGGCATAGATGGCATCGGCTGCACACGCTACATAATATCCGCCGGATGCTGCATAGTTTTCCACTGCGGCATATACAGGCCGATTGGTATATGCTTTATACTCCATGATTTTTAAGTACAGCTCATCGGTTTCGTATACGGTGCCGCCCGGCGTATCAATATGCAAAAGCAGCGCTTTGTTGCTGTCGTCCTCCATCATGGTATCGATACTGTCTAATAGATACTGCTGGTCGTAAGTATAGCCGTCATTTTCACTGATTGTACCCATGATATCCAGCACAGCAATGTGATTGCCCACAGCTGATGTACCGGTATCTACGGTAAGAAACGCCACGCCTACGCACACTAGCAGCAGTATTACAATCATTTTCAGGCTATTCTTCTTTTTCTTTGGTTTCAGAATATATTCCTGTTCGTTTAACTCAACTTTCATTTTGATTGCTCCTTTCGTTTCATATGCACTATGGCTCTTATTATAACATATAAATTTGTCGAAAAAAACAAGGTAAATGCCGGATACAAATAGAATAAAAAGAAAGATATCAAATATACAGTGGATATTCGAAATAACAAATACAGCGAGCATTCTGAATATCTGCACAATTTAACAAAATTCTAATGAGGTGAGTTTTTTGGAACACAAATTATCAACCCGCGCTATGACCGAAGGAGCGCTTATGGCCGGGCTGGCAGTGATTTTTGCTTTACTGGGCATGGTGCCGATGATTGGTGCCCTGACAATTCTGATCAGCGGTATTCCTATTACCATTGCCACGGCACGGCATGGGTCCTTTTCCGGTGCTTTGTCAGCTGTTCTGGCCGCTTTAATCATTGCACTGTTTTTAGGGCCTGTATCCGCATTAAGCTATGGTCTGGAAAACATGCTGCCGGGCTTTGTCATCGGGTATATGCTGAACAAACGCAAAAGCGGTATCAAGATTTTGCAGGCGGCAGTGGCTGTGTCTGCTGTGGCTTCTCTGATTCTGCTCATTGTGAGCCTTGGCATTATGGGCTTTACACCGGATACCATCGATGCTTATTATGCACAAATGGAAGCGGATATGATGGAAATGTATGAGACTACCGGTGTCATGGATGCTATGATGGAGCAGCAGGGAGTTAGCTCTATAGAGTTAACCGCTACACTGCAGGCTATGCTGTCTGTGCTTGTAAGGCTTTCTCCGGCTATGATGATGATTTCAGGCGGGGTTACCGGCGCTGTCACCTACTGGCTGTCTATGCTGATTCTGAAGCGTCTGAAAGTGCGTATTCCCCGTTCTACAAGCATTGCTAACTGGCGGCTGCCGTTTGCATCTATCTGGGCAATTATTGTAGTATGGGCTGTATGGCTCATGGGTGATCGCATTCCATTTGAATGGGTAAACATTCTGGCAATGAACTGTGCTGTGGTTTGTGCGGCTCTATTGTTTATGAATGGTTTGACTGCCGCAATGCACATATTTCATTTCAAGCAGATGTCTGCCGGCATGAAAGCTTTGACTGTATTTATGTTTTTCATGTTCTTTGCCGGATTCATCATTGGGATGATTATTTTAGGGATTGCAGATTTATTGTTTGACTTCCGCAAGAAGAAAGTGGATAATAGTAGAGAAGTAAAATAAGGAGGAGACATCAATGAAAGTTATCTTATTACAAGATGTGCCAAAGGTTGGCAAAAAAGATCAGGTGATTGAAGCAAAAGAAGGGTATGCACGCAACTTCCTGTTTCCAAAAAAACTGGCTGTGGAAGCTACCCCTGCAAATATGAAAGAGCTGCAGCGCCAGGAAAAAATTCGTGCAGACAAAGCAGCGCAGCTGAAAGCTGAAGCTGTAGAGCTGGGTGAAAAATTAAAAGAAATGACTGTAACACTGCAGGTAAAATGCGGTGCCGGCGGTAAGCTGTTTGGCGCTGTTACCAGCAAAGAAATTGCGGAACAGCTGGAAAAGAACACCGGTATTAAGCTGGACAAACGCAAAATTGTACTGGAAGAAAACATCAAAACACTGGGCATGTACCGTCCAACAGTAAAACTGCATCCGGACGTACATGTAGAATTGGCTGTAAAAATTGTAGAACAAGGCTAATTGCGAAATCAGGTGAGTAAATGCTCACCTGATTTTTTTTGCAACGATACAATAAAAGACAGCAATCATTTCTGCAAACCCTTGATTATATAAACAAAAGAGACATTATACAAAGTCTTTCCACCAAAAAGGCAGTAATTGATTCCACAAACCGTTGAATATACAACAAAGAGACAGTATACAAATTTTCTTTCCTCATTGGCTCTGGACACTTCCTCCATTGTTTACCTTTGTCAGACTTTCGTCTGCCACGTTACAAACAATGTTCGTCAATGTCCATCCCAAAATCGAATTCGAAAATTGTATTACTGTCTCTTTTAATTTTATATATACATAAGCCGTAGGCGCAGGATTTTTTTCGTAGTACAAGGCGGCTT
>JAGARS010000088.1 GCA_017622155.1 Peptococcaceae bacterium | reverse complement strand
GACCATAGTCATCGTGTTCATCAATGTAGTCTAAAATATAGGTTTCCCCCTGACTCAGCAGTTCTTTTTTGGACTTAAAGTAAGGGAATTTGCGACATCCCATTGGATAATTTGCGACAATTGCCTGTGCGATATGCGCTTCAGCCTGCTGCAGTTCATCGTTTGTGAATGCACCGCCATCTACAGCAAAATCATAGCATACAATACCGTCTGCAACAGAACCTTTTACACGTTTACATGGTTTATCCAAGGATTTGATGCCGTATGCCAGCAGGAATAATGCAGTGCGGTCAATCATTGCTTTGCCGATTTCATCGTCAGCCATAACGTATTGTAAAGTGCAGTCTTTTTTGATGAATACGGTCAGAGGTGTCAGCTGGCCATCCACCAGTGCAGCTAAAGCGCCTTTGATACCAATCTGTGCAGCGATATCATAGAGATACAGCCCTTCATCTTCCCAGTCGATACTGCCGTTGCCGTATGTTCCTTCGTTTTTCAGTGCAACAGGGCTCACGGTTTCCAACTGAAACTGGCGTCCATCTGTTAATGTAATATTCAACATAAAAATCCCTCCACAAAAAATATTTTTCTAGTTTGTTTATATTATAATACAAAGAGAATGTTGGCTGTAGCAAATAAATCTTGTTATGCTACAAATATTTTGTTGCAGCAAAATATCTGTTGGCAGGAAGTTGTACTTTAACGAAGGATAACTTCGGCAAAATCTTTTATATACTGATTTGCTTCGTTTTGCAATGCTTCCTGTTCGTGCAGATTACTTGCTTCGTGTATGGCTACCGTGTAAAAACCGGCATTGTTTGCACTGCGTATCGCAGTGAGGGAATCCTCAAATACAATACATTCCTCAACGGGCAGCTGAAGTTTTTCGGCTGCGATTAAAAAGACTTTCGGGTCATGTTTTCCGATTCCCGCTTCAGCAACGGTAGTAATGCTGTGAAAATATTCTGTGAGATGATGGTGTTCTAGCACTTTTTTTACCAATGGACGGGATGTTGCTGTGGCGACAGCCATTGGAATATGGCCTTTCGTAGCATCGAGAAATTCCTGTACGCCAGGCTTTAATGGAATGGTATTGCAATACAGATATTCCATTTCATTTTGGAACATCTGATAAACTTCAGCGGGGTCATCCGTCAGCCCAAACTCCTGCAAAACCATGCTGGTGGCATTTTCTAACCCAAGTGTTTTCGTGCGGTCCAATAAATCCGGCGGCGGAGTAATGCCTCTTTTTAGCAGCATATTGTCTAATAATTGATTCCATGCAGGCATAGAATCCAATAGTGTACCATCTAAATCGAAAATCAAGCCTTTCATCATAATCTCCTTCTTTCTTTGTATTTGATTAGACAATAAAATTCTTTCTGTATCATTGTACTATGATATTTTCTGTTTGGCAAATAGATATGAATGGAGTATAATAATATATTATATCGTTATGAAAATAGGGTGGTGTATAAATATGAAAAAAGCAATAGAAACGCTTTTCCACTCAGAAGGTTTTTTCTGGCTGACAACAGCGGTAGCCACGGGCTTGGCAGCAGAAGAAATGGAACGATTCTGTGCGGAGAATCAGAATACAGTAAATACGGCTGATGTTGTGGAATTATTTCACCATTGTGTGCGTAATAATGCAATTACAGATGCGGAAAAACAACAGGCAATTACATGGAGTATTGCCAACCTGCAGATAATTAATAACTGGAATCATCAGACACCGGTGTTTCACGAAAGAAGAAGTCTCGGCATCAGTAAAGGATTTACTGCGTACTGGCTAAATTATAAACTGATGGAACTGGAATGGCAGCAAGTACTTGGGCAAAGTGAAATGGATGAAACATATCTGTTTCTGGACCAGGTGCTGGCAGACAGTGCCGAACTGCAGGAAATTGAGCAGGCTTGTATAGATGGCTGCATTAGTGAAGATCAGCGGCTGTTTTTGCGCAGCCACTGGCAGCGCAGTCAGCTGTTCTGGACGAATCTTGTTACCGATTTGCAATTATTTGCGCTTGGGATAATAGAAATGCGCCAACCAATGTCGGCGCAAAAATAAAGGGATTATTTCTTTTTTGAAATGTACAAGTAAATAAAGTGAAAGAGTGCAAAAATCAGCACGATAGAAATTGCTGAAGACAGCAATGTATAAAAGAAAATGTTGAGTTGACTGGATAAGGATAAATATCCTAAAAAAACAATTCCGCAGCTGAGCAGTGCTGCAATCAATAATAATAAAGTTCTCATCTACACGACTCCTAACATAATAAAGTATATTCATTTTACAAAAAGATTGCAGCTTCGGCAATGGTTTGGCAAAAGAAAGTGAGTGAAAAATATGAAAAAATTAAGAAGGCCGCAAGACGGACGCAAATTGATGGGCGTATGTGCCGGGTTGGGTCAGTTTTTTGGAATTGATGCTGTGTTTGTGCGGGTGCTTTGGATTCTGATTTGTTTATTCCCGCCGGTAAGTTCTTTTATTGCGATTGCCGCATATATTCTGCTTGGATATATTATTCCGGAAGAAACAGATTATATTGACGTATAATGAAGATGAGGAAAAACTTATGAAACAGGAAACGAAACAAAACGTGCTTTTGCTAGGGCATGGAAGCATTCGTGAACAGGCCAATATTGAAGTGCGTGCTATGTGGGATATGATGAAAAAACAGCTGCCGGAACTGGAAATTAGCGGCTGTTTTGTAGAAGTCGCAGAACCGACACTGGAACAGGAAATTGACCGTATCGCATTATCCGGGGCAGAACGGATTATTATTGTTCCGATGTTTTTGACACGGGGGCAGCATTTAGCAAATGGTATTCCCCGTATATTAGCTGCTATGCGGGAAAAATATCCGGCAATGCGGATTGATTTGACACAGCATTTAGGAATGGATCCTTTGTTAGCGGAAATTATAAAAAATCGGTTAAAAGAAGCGGGAGTGGAGTAAATGCAGCAAAATATGCAGACAACACAGCTTCATATGGAAATTACAACGTTGGAACAGCTTGCAGATGTGCTTGCGTGTTTACGGGAAGACTTGCAGCAATGGGGAGTGACAGAAGAAAAGCAGGTTGATTTAAAGTTGTGCATCATGGAAGCGGTGCAGAATGCGCTGCTGCATGGCGGTACTGCATATGCAGTGCCCGAAGTGCAGATTTTTTGGAAGTGTGATGCGAAAGAGTTTCGTTTTACCGTAGAAGACAACGGACCGGGAGTTTCGCAGGACATGCGTGATAGTGTGTATCAGGAAACTTTGAAAGAAAGCGGCCGAGGGCTGCTTTTGATGCGGACCATCTTAGATGAAGTAAACTTTAATGAACGAGGAAATGCTATTACCGGAATTTTACGCTGGTAGGCTGGAGGCAGGAGACGACATGAAAAAAGACATAGAAGAACTGGCGCTTGCCTACAAAGAAAATCCTACGCAGGAGGCTATGGAAGATGTGCTGAAAGCCATGGAGCCATTGATTCGCTACTGGTGTCAGACCCAGTGTTATCTGGCGTGGGAACGAGAAGATTTGATGCAGGTGGCGCGTATCGCTGTGGTTGGTGCACTGGAGCGGTTTGAACCAGACAAAGAAATTCGTTTTAAAACATTTGCATATCGCACTGTATCGGGGAAAATCATGAACTATTATCGTGACAGTACCTGGCGTGTGGTGATTCCGCGCAAATACAGGGAAATCAGTACACGCATTACCAGAGCGGAAAATGAATATATGCAAAGATACGGGGAACCCCCTACTACAGAACAGCTGGCAGATCTATTACAAATGGATAAGAACGAGCTGAAAGAAGCAATGGAAGCAAAAATGGCGAGCACAACAACTTCATTTTCTGTACAGGCAGAGGATGAGGAAGGATATGCGCCTGAGCTGTATGTGGGGAAAGTCGATCATAATCTGGACAGCATTGAGCTGAAAAAGGATTTGAAAGCCGCTATGGAAGACCTGAATGAACAGCAGAAGCAGGTGATTTATTATCGGTATTTTGAAGATATGACACAAAGTAAGGTAGCGGCATTGCTTGGGGTATCTCAAATGCAGGTATCTCGTCTAGAGAAAGCGGCATTGCAGAAAATAAAAGAAAAAATGCATATGGCGTGATAGATGGCCGATAATAAAATGCTATGCATATAGATTTCGGTATAAAATAAAAGAAATCTATATGAAAAAGTAGTTTTTTAGATAAAATTTTTCGCTTTTTCGGTGTCGTTTTTTTATAAAATGTGTAGTGTTTTGACCGATTTTCAGCTATAATATATAAGTTAAGAAGTTTGTAAGCTATATTGGAAGGGGACTGCCATGCTAAAATTTATTTCATCGTTAAAACTGGCCGTGTTTTTGATTGCAGCAATCGCAGTGATTTCCATATTAGCAACATTATTTCCGGCAGCGGATGCGTTTCATTCATGGACATTCCGTTTGCTTGTAGCCGCATTTTTTATCAATTTAGCTACTTGTACCGTGAAATTATTGCCGGGTTTGTGGAAACAGCTGCACCGTAGTGCCGGGCAGGTGCCGGAACAAGGTGCGTATACCGGTTATGAAGCTGATGAGGCAGAACTGACTGTATGGCTGAAGGAACAACACTACAAGGTAAGCCGTGTAGAAGAAAACGGGCAGATAAAAATACTGGCTAGCAAAGGCAAACTTGGATTATGTGCGCCCCATGTTCTGCATATCTCGTTGTTAATTATTTTGATTGGCGCTATGATGTCTATGGCCAATACTTCCGGCTTTGTCATGGGACAAGTAGGGCAGACTCGCTCGTTTCCGGAAGAATTGAGAGCACATTATGGTGACACATATTCTATAGAAATACTGGATTTTCGGACTGTTTATGATGAAAAACAATCTGTAGATAACTGGGTGACTACGTTCAATATCTATAAAGATGGTATTATGGTTGCAGAAGGTGCAGAAACAAAAGTAAATGAACCGTATGCATATCATGATATGTTGATTTATCAGAATTCTTATGATTATCGCCATCTGGTGGAAGTGGCAGGCTGTGCCGATGCTGACAGCAATTCTGCATATGGGATTCCGGATAATATGCCGCTTGGTATAGGTGCGGATACGATTGTAGTGGCTGATTTAAATGGTGAGATGTATTTACAGGTAAGTGATCATATCAATCCTGCCCGTGGGCAGTTTGTACAGCCTGGCGATACATTGTCGTTGACAGAACAGGGCGCTTCCGTTACATATTTAGGAACGGTGGTTTACAGCGTGCTTGAACTGAAGACACGGTTTGGGACACCGGTTGTGTTTGCCGGATTTTTGCTGGCAGTTGTGGCATCTATGATGTTTTTATGCAGCAGATATCGTGAGCTTTGGGTTATACATGTGCCGGGGCAGCATAGCTGCCGTGTACACTGTTATAGTAAAAGTGCTGTAGTGGTAGAAGAAGTGGAAGAATCGCTTCGGGAAACTTGGAATATAAAAACGGAGGAGCAATAAAGTATGGAACAGTTGCAGTTACCTTTATTATGGTTTATGCTGGCGGCTTATCTTGGAGCGTTTATGTTTTATGCATTTAGCTTTTGGTCAAGAAATGCTGCAATTCGCAACCTGGCCTTAAAATTTGTTTATGTTGGGCTTGTATTAAATACTGTGGTTGTTGTTCTGCGTTCTGTCTTAATTGGAGGTCTTCCGCTTAATAACGGTTTTGAGTTTGGTTTGTGTTTTGTATTTGCGGCAGCCGTTGCATTTGTGATTATTGAAAAGAAATTTAATTTGAGCGCAGTTGGATTGTTTGTTATGCCGGTTCTGGTGGTATTGTCCATCTGGCTGGTAAGCTTGGATTTGACAGTGCAGCCGGTTATGCCTGCGCTGCGCAGCTATTGGCTGGCAGTACATGTATCTGCAGCGGTAATTTCTTATGGTTCTTTTGCGGTATCGTTTGCAGTGTCAATTGCGTATCTGATTAAAGATAAAAAGCAGCATGACAATACAAGTCGTGTACAGGAACTGCCTGCATTAAAAGTGTTGGACGAAGCTTCCTACAAATTGATTTTTATCGGTGTACCGTTTTTGACAATTATGATTGTTACAGGGGCTGTATGGGCTGAGTATGCATGGGGCAGCTTCTGGAGCTGGGATCCAAAGGAAACTTGGGCGTTAATTACATGGCTGGTATATGCGCTGTATCTTCATACCCGTTTTATGAAAGGGTTTAAAGGAAAACGGGCAGCATGGCTCAGTGTGTTAGGATTTGCAGCAGTAATTTTTACGTTCTTTGGTGTAAGTTATCTATTGCCAGGTATGCATAGTTATCTGGTATAATGATAAAGCAGTGTATTACCTTTGATGGGAGGTGAAAGGATGAGCAATCGTTTAAACCAGCTTATGACACAGCAGCATGAAATGTTATTGAACCAGTGGTTTGAACAGGCCATTGCCGCCTATCCACAGGAAGCGCACAAATATTTTGTTCGTGTGAAAAATGAATTTTCTAATCCGGTGGGAAGCAATATCTATCGCAGTATGGGACATTTGCTGGAAGAGTTGTCCGGAGCACGTGATGCAGACAAACTATATCAGCATCTGGAAATGATTTTGAAAATCCGTGCCGTACAGGATATGAAACCATCGAAAGCGCTTGCGTTTTTGCCAAGCTTCAAAAATCTGATTACAACTGTATTTGCGAATGAAATTCAGTCTGGTCAGATTACACGCGCTGAACTGGATGATTTATTCACAGATGTGGATACGTTATCGTTAATTGCATTTGATTTATACAGTGAAAGCCGTGACTTGATTTATAATTTGCGAATTGCCCAGATTAAAGAAATGAATGAAATGTTACAGAAGGCTAATTTGCTTAATGAATCGGTGGATACTAGCACCTTTATGCGGTGCAGTAACTATATAGAGGAAGAAAAGGAAATATGATAAAGGGGTGTTAACATGGCAAAACTTCCAAAACCACAGGAACTCACCAAGATTGACTTTAAGCCGCCTGAAACTAGCTGGATGGATACACCGGTAGAATTTAGACCGGGTACTTACAGCTATGCAAGTAAACCGGAAAGCTTAGAGATGATTGGGTTCCCAAATCCACGTACCTGGTCTCCAGCGGATGAAGACTGGAAGCTGCCAGCAAACTGGCAGGAAATCATTCTGGACGGTTTAAGAGAACGTCTGGAAAAATTCCGCTCTCTGAAAGTATACATGGATATCTGTGTGCGCTGCGGTGCATGTGCAGACAAATGTCACTTCTTCTTAGGCTCCGGTGACCCTAAGAACATGCCTGTGTTACGTGCAGAACTGCTGCGTTCTGTATATCGTAAAGAATACACACTGGCTGGGAAACTGATGGCTAGAATGGTTGGTGCGAGAGAACTGACTGTTCCTGTACTGAAAGAATGGTTCTACTATTTCTTCCAGTGTACAGAATGTCGTCGCTGCTCTTTATTCTGCCCATACGGTATCGATACTGCAGAAATCACTATGATTGGCCGTGAACTGCTGAATCTGGTAGGCTTGAGTATCGACTGGGTAATGGGTCCTGTATCTGCATGTTATATGAAAGGGAACCACCTGGGTATTCAGCCGCATGGTGTTGTTGACTCCTTTGATATGGCACTGGATGATATCGAAGACATTACAGGCGTGCGTCTGGACTTATCTTACAATCGTAAAGGTGCTGAAATTCTGTATGTTCCGCCATCCGGTGACGTATTCGCAACACCTGGTACCTATAGCTTGATGGGTCAGCTGATGCTGTTCCATGAAATGGGCTTAGACTACACCTTAAGTACTTACAACTCTGAAGGTGGGAACTTCGGTCTGTTTACTTCTAATGAAATGATGAAACGTCTGAACGCAAAAATCTATGCAGAAGCACAGCGTTTAGGTGTTAAATATATCATTGGCGGTGAATGCGGCCACATGTGGCGTGTAATCAACCAGTACATGGATACTATGAACGGTCCTGCACCATCCAATCTGGAAGTGCCGGTAAACCCTGTAACAGGTACTGTGTTTGAAAATGCAAGATCCACAAAAATGATTCATGTTACCGAGTTTACAGCTGACTTGCTGCGTCATAATAAAGTAAAACTGGATCCTTCCAGAAACAAAGGCATCATTGCTACTTATCATGACTCCTGCAACCCAGCACGTGCTATGGGTCTGTTAGATGAACCGCGTTATATTCTGGATCATTGTGTTGAATGGTACGAAATGCCGGAAGACACTATCCGTGAAAAAACATTCTGCTGCGGTTCCGGTGCCGGCTTAGGTAACGATGAAAATATGGAAATGCGTATGCGCGGCGGCTTCCCAAGAGCAAATGCTGTTAAATACGTAAAAGAAAAACATGGTGTAAATATGCTGGCTTGTGTATGTGCAATTGACCGTGCTGCTCTGCCGGCTCTGATGAATTACTGGAACCCTGGCGTAGAAGTTTGTGGTGTACACGAACTGCTGGGTAATGCTCTGGTAATGAAAGGTGAAAAGAAACGTACAGAAAATCTGCGTTTCGAGCCTTTACAGAATGTAGATGATGAGGAGGAAGCATAAGATGAAGAAAACAAATGTTATCATCGGGATTGTAATTTTCGCAATCTTAGTAACAGTTCCTTTCTGGTCTGCTATCCTGTCTCCTGCCAGTGGTGCTGCTCCTGAAGTAAGCTTTGATACTCCTGTAATCAACCAGCTGTCCGGTGATGATTACAAATGTGTTGAAGATGTAGAATGGATGCGTGCACATCACATGGATTTATTAAGCGACTGGAAAGTAGAAGTCGTTCGTGAAGGTACTCGTACTTACATTGCTGAAGATGGTACCGAATATCTGGCAAGCTTACAGAATACCTGTTTTGAATGCCATTCCAACTATGAAGACTTCTGCCTGAAATGTCATACCTATGCCGACGTAAACCCAACATGTTGGGAATGTCACGTTGAGCCAACCGTAGCAGGAGGTGCCGCATAATGGAAATGAATAGAAGAAAATTCTTGAAGCTGGGTACTGCTGCTGTAGCAGGTTTAGGCGTAGCTGCTGCTTCCACAAGTCCTGCTGTGGCTGCTGCTGTAAACGGCTCTTATAAAAATGCCGAAGGCAAACAGAACGATGTTACCTGGGGTATGGTTATCGATATGAACAAAATGGACAACGAAACATTAAACAAATGTATCGAAGCGTGCCATAAGTTCCACAATGTTCCAAACATTGACACCAAAAAAGACGAAGTGAAATGGATTTGGGGCGAGCCATTTGAACATTTATTCCTGGATGAAACCCACGAAAAAATGGGCGAAAAATTCAAAGACAAAAACTTCATGACAATCTGCAATCATTGTGCAGAGCCAGTATGTGTACGTGTATGTCCTGTAAAAGCGACATTCATGAACGCTCAGGGTGTAGTAGGCATGGATATGCACCGCTGCCTGGGTTGCCGCAACTGCATGGCAGCATGTCCTTACGGTGCACGTAGCTTTAACTATAAAGCACCACGTGACTACATTGAAGAAATCAATCCAAGCTATCCGACTCGCATGAAAGGCGTAGTTGAAAAATGCAACTTCTGCTCCGAACGTCTGGCTGTAGGCGAACTGCCATTATGCGCAGAAATCGCAGGTGCTGCAATTACCTTTGGTAACATTGCAGATCCAAACTCCGGCGTAAGCAAAAAACTGGCAGACAATTTCACATTACAGCGTAGATCCAACCTGGGTACCAAACCTAAGGTTTACTACATCGTGTAAGGAGGGGTAGAGTATGGTTGAAAAAGCGTTTGTTAAAAGATCCAGTAAAGCATTCTGGGCGTGGATTGCGTTCCTGGCAGCACTGTTCGCTGTAGGGTTCGCAGCATACATCTACCAGATGGTAAATGGCTTCCATGTAACTGGTTTAAGCCGCGATATCTCCTGGGGGATGTACATCGGTCACTTAACCTTCTTCGTAGGGGTAGCAGCCGGTGGGGTTATGATTGTACTGCCATATTATCTGCACGATGTACATGAATATGGTCGTATCACTGTAGTAGGTGAATTCTTAGCAATTCCTGCTATCATCATGGCATTACTGTTTGTAGTAGTTGACGTAGGGTCTCCTATGAAACTGTTCACATTGTATATGTATTTCACACCGCATGCTATGCTGTGCTGGGATGCTACAGTACTGCCAATTTATCTGTTCCTGAACATTATCGTTGGTTACAATGTACTGCAGGCAGAAAACAAAGGCAGAAAATACGGTAAAATCGTAAAAGCGTTAGCTGTATTCTCTATTCCGTTTGCATTCAGTATCCATATCGTAACAGCATGGCTGTATGCTGGTCTGCCAAGCCGTCACTACTTCCTGACTGCTATGCTGCCGGCAAAATTCCTGGCTGGTGCATTTGCTACCGGTCCTGCTTTAATCATCTTAATCTGCTTCATCCTGAACAAACTGACAGGCTTTGACGCAGGTAAAAAAGCAATCGACAGATTGGCAACTACCGTTGCTTATGCATACACTGCAACCATCTTCATGGTAATCTGCGAATTCTTTACTGCATTCTACAGTAATGTTCCAAGCCACAAAGCAGCTCTGCAGTATCTGTTTGTAGGCTATCACGGTCACGACCAGTTCGTACCGCTGATGTGGCTGTTCGTAGTGCTGGTAGTAATTTCTCTGGTACTGATCATTCCGCGTCAGACCAGAACCAACTACAAAGTACTGGGCTTCGCATGTGCAACCATTTTCCTGTCCATGTACATTGAAAAAGGTTTGACATTCGTTATCGGTGGTTTGTCCGAAACACCATTCGGCACAATCGCTCCATATCACATTACCATTACCGAGTTCTTGATTATCGTAGGGATTTTCGCTCTGGGTATCTTAATTGCCAGCCTGCTGTACAAACTGGTTGTTGTTGTTAAGAAAGACCGCGATGTGGAAGCATTCCCGCAGGAAGACAGAGCTGGTCTGGCAATGAAATATGTTGCTGCATACAACGCTGCAAACGGCGTAGTAGAAGCTCCGGCTGCGATTGCAGAAGCAGTAGAAGAAGAGGAAAAAGCAGAGTAAGAAAACAGAAAATTAGAACTATTTGTTTTCTCCTAAATTTATGATAGAAATGAGGGATAAGGAGATGAAAAATGCAGGTATCGCATTTGCGTTCGTGTTTGCAATCCTGGCAATTGCATATGTAGGCGTTGAACTGCTGAATCTGGAATTTGTATTCGGCGTGATTCTGCCTTATGTTGCAATCATTGCATTTATCGTCGGCTTTATTTATAGAATTCTGAACTGGGCAAAATCCCCGGTTCCATTTAGAATTCCTACCACTGCCGGCCAGCAGAAATCTTTAGATTTCATCAAACAGAATAAAATCGAAAACCCGGATACCAAACTGGGTGTTGTAATTCGTATGGCACTGGAAGTATTCCTGTTCCGTTCTCTGTTCCGCAACTCTAAAGCAGAAGTGACAGAAGAAGGCGACATCACTTACCAGTGGGAAAAATGGCTGTGGCTGTTCGGTTTACTGTTCCATTGGGGCTTCTTCCTGACAGTATTCCGTCACTTGAGATTCTTTACCGATCCGGTACCGGCTTTTGTTACCTTCTGGGCTGACAAAATTGACGGTGCATTCTGGATTGGGTTACAGAATATTTATCTGACAGGTCTGATTCTGTTGGCAGGTATCACAGCACTGTTCATCCGTCGTCTGTATCTGGATAAAGTACGCTACATCAGCTTAGTACAGGACTATTTCCCTGTTGTACTGATTATGTGTATCGCAGGTACCGGCTGCCTGATGCGTTATGTGACACACGCTGATGTTGCTGCTATCAAAGAACTGACAATGGGTCTGGTACACTTTGACTTTGCTGGAATGTTGAATCTGTTGGCAACTACAGATATCAGTATGGTATTCTGGGCACACTTCACACTGGTATGCGCACTGCTGATTTACTTCCCAACCAGTAAACTGATGCATGCTGCAGGGGTATTTATGAGCCCAACTCGTAACATGGCAAACAACAACCGTATGGTTCGTCATGAAAACCCATGGAACCCTGAAGTAGAAGTTCACAGCTATCAGGAATACGAACACGAATTCCATCAGAAAATGAAAGCTGTTGGCTTACCATTAGATTGGGATTACGATGAAGAAGGCAATCAGCTGCCGAAAAAAGGTGAATAATAAAGCGTGAACGATTTGATATAGTCGGTTGCGTTAATCAGAGAACCCTCTCAGT
>JAGARS010000087.1 GCA_017622155.1 Peptococcaceae bacterium | reverse complement strand
CTGACAGATGATAACATTTATGTACAGGATCAGCTGTTTGCGACGCTGGATCCTACGACCAGAGCGTTTTATCTGCCAAATGGCACGAAAGCGCTTTTAACCGATACGGTAGGGTTCATTCGTGATTTGCCATCACAATTGATAACTGCATTTAAAGCCACACTGGATGAATTACAGTATGCGGATTTGCTGCTGCATGTGATTGATATCAGCAATCCGAACTTTGAGAATCAGCTGGAAGCAGTGGAAACCATTTTACAGCAGCTGAATCTGCAGGAGAAACCAAGAATTTATGTGTTTAATAAAATTGATTGTATGGAAGCCTTGCCGCCTGTCAGCAATCATTTAGAGCGGGAAAGCTGTTGTTATATTTCGGCCGCGTCCGGAGAAAATTTAAACGGGCTTCTTGCTTTGATGGAGCAGAAGCTGGTACAGAATATTACTTGTAAAGTGGTACTGCCTATGGACAAGGCTGGACTGATCAATCAGGCGTATGCTTCCGGTCAGGTCACAGAGCTGGAATATACCGAGACTTCTGTGCAGTTTATTTGGTACGGTCGACAGGAAAGTTTGCCAAATAGTTTGCAGCAGTATGTGGAAAGCAAATAATATAGAAAATAAAGCAGGAAAATCCTGCTAATTATAGAATGGAGTATAAGGGAATGAATGAATATTTTGCAAGTTTGAAAGATAAATATAACATTAGCGATAGCTTAATGAAAGAAATTCGTACAGCATTTGATGCAGTGCAGCCATACTGGCAGCCGGTAAGCAACAATACCTGGACAGCGCAGATTAAAATTCTGAATGCATTTCAGAAACATCATGCAGCAGACTTTCATCTGAACGGGTCTACCGGCTATGGCTACGGTGATACAGGCCGTGATATTCTGGAATTAATCTGGGCGGATATTTTCCGCGCAGAAAAAGCACTGGTACGTTCCAATATCGCTTCCGGCACCCACGCATTGGCATTGTGTCTGTTTGGCAATCTTTTGCCGGGGGATACATTCGTATCCATTAGCGGTATGCCGTACGATACATTGCAGACCATTATTGGCCGCAACAAAGAGCCGGGCACATTGGATGAGCTTGGTATTATCCACAAAGTAGTACCGTTAACCGAGGATGATAACTTCGACTTTGACGCCATTGCGGCAACGGTAACTCCGGATACCAAAATGGTATGTATTCAGCGTTCTCGCGGATACAGCTGGCGCAAATCACTGACGATTGCGAAAATGAAAGAGGCCATTGCGTTTGTAAAAAATATCAATCCGAATATCATTGTATTTGTAGATAACTGCTATGGTGAATTTGTGGAACTGGTAGAGCCTTTGGAAATTGGTGCAGATTTAATTGCGGGGTCTTTAATCAAAAATCCGGGTGGCGGGCTTGCACCGCGCGGTGGGTATGTGGCAGGTCGTGCTGATTTGGTAGATCGTGCTTCTGCCAGATTGACTGCACCCGGGATTGCAGAGGATGTAGGATCTGCGCTTGATTTCAATCGGCTGGCATATCAGGGGCTGTTTATGGCGCCATTGATTGTAGAACAGGCCATGAAAGGTGCTATTTTTGCTGCACAGCTTTTGAGTCAGCTGGGATATAAGGTATCTCCTGCTGCTGATGAAGAAAGAACCGATATTATTCAGGCTATTGAAATGGGTGCTCCGGATCCGGTGCGCTGGTTCTGTCGTGGAATTCAGATGGCATCTCCGTTAGATGCCCATGTAACTCCGTATGATTCCGAACTGCCGGGATATGATGACCCTGTTATTATGGCAGGCGGTACATTCGTGCAGGGCTCTTCTATCGAACTAAGTGTGGATGGCCCGATGCGTGAACCGTACATTGTATATATGCAGGGCGGATTATCGGTGTCTCATGTGATTGCCGGTGTGGTAGCGGCAGTTGGGCAGATGGAAAAAGGTGCACAGAAATAATGCAGCAGAGGCTGATAATTCAGCGTCCTATATATTGAATTTAGGTGAGGCGTAATCTCATGAAAAAGAAAATTGGTTTGTTATTTGGTGGTCGATCCGGTGAACACGAAGTGTCTTTGGTATCGGCAGGCAATATTGCAAAAAGTTTTGATACAGAACTGTTTGATGTAATACCATTGTTTATTTCTCGTACCGGTAATTGGTATGGACCGATTCCTGCAGCAGAAATTGCTTCTGCGTCAGAAGAATTATACAAAGATATGCAGGTAATGCTTGCGCCACAGCCGGGAGGGATATTGCTTTCTGCAAAAGATGGACATGAAATTTGTCGTCTGGATGCAGTATTTCCAATTGTGCATGGTACTTATGGTGAGGATGGCATTACACAGGGACTGCTGGAGCTGGCAGATATTCCTTATGCCGGTGCAGGTGTAACAGGTTCTGCTGTATGCATGGATAAAGTGGTAATGCGCAAAATTCTTAATTATCACAATATTCCGCAGGTGCAGTTTACCACTGTAATGCGCAGTCAGATTGAACAGAATGTTGCAGATGCGATTGCTGCAGTAGAAGCAGCTTTG
>JAGARS010000086.1 GCA_017622155.1 Peptococcaceae bacterium | reverse complement strand
TGATCATCGCAAAATTGTAGTAATTGACGGGAAAGTTGGATTTACCGGCGGCTATAATATGGCAGACCGCTATTTTAATATTAATAGCCCGTACGGTTATTGGAAAGATACCGGGATTAAGCTCACCGGTGATGGGGTAAAAAGTTTAACGGCACAGTTTTTGGAAATGTGGAATGCGACACAGAAAGAAAAAGAAAATCAGTCGCAGTTTTTTCCACAGACAGATTATATTGCACAGGAGCCGGGCTTTGTGCAGCCTTATGCAGATGCGCCGCTGGATAGTGAAATCGTCGGTGAAAATGTATATTTGAATATTATTAAAAATGCAAAGCATTACGTATATATTACCACACCATATCTGATTATTGATGATGAAATGGAGCGGGAATTGACATTGGCAGCGCAGCGTGGTGTAGATGTGCGAATTATTACACCGGGGATTCCGGACAAAGCTACGGCATTTAAAGCCACACGCAGTCATTATGCCCGCCTGGTAGCCTATGGCGTGCGTATCTATGAATATACACCGGGATTTATGCATGCAAAACAGTTTGTGTGTGATGATGAACTGGCCACTGTGGGTACAATCAATCTGGATTTTCGCAGTCTGTATCTGCATTTTGAAAACGGCTGCTGGTTCTGCAACTGCAGTGCTGTACAGGACGTAAAATCCGATTTTGAAGAATTATTCCAGCAAAGTGAAGAAGTAACGACGCAATATAGTGGTAAACGAAGTCTGACATTGCGATTGGGAGAATGTATTATTCGTTTACTCAGCCCGATGATGTAAAAATAAATAAAGCAGCAAAACATTCTGCTCCTCTCGTTCCATGGACAGATTCTTGATGGTACAGCTTAGCTGTACTTTGTGCACCACGCTATGTACAATCTGCGAATCTGTTCATGTCAATGTCGACGCCGCAGAAAGGTTTTGCTGCTTTTATATTTTGTAGATTCTTATTATTGGTAATCAATAATAATACACGATTACTTCTTTATGGCGTTTTTGCAGTTCGCGAGTCAATTTTTCAACCAGTGTATCTCGCAGGCGGATACCGGGCTTGATTTGCTCATAAGCTTCGTTGACTTTGGTACCGCAGAAGATTGTGATTTTATCTGCCCACAAAAGCTGCTCTAACAGCATTGCGGCACCGTTTTTCGGGTTGTTTTCGATATGATTTTCTTCCAAAAGCCGCGTATAGTAATCCATAGTGATGATGCCTTCGGTAACCAGATCCACACCGTCTATTTTAGAAATCGGCGGCACTTCATCCGTGAGCGAGCTGTCGATGGTGTGTACTTCTTTATGTGTTTCCCGCGCAAATACTTGTGCAGTTGTACCGCCACAGATAATTTTACGTCCGGCCGTAGTTTGAAATGCATGTACCATACCGGCATCGTCATTTTTATCTACCGGAAGACCGGTGAGCAATGCACATTCTCTCGGCTGGCGCATATGAATGGCGACAGCAGTGGTGTCATCCCCAGGTTCGTTGATATAATAGCTCATACAAATATCAATTACCTGGTTTACCAAATCCTGTGCTGATTTGTTGTCTTTCACATGTTCTTTCAGTGCTTTTACCAGCCCTGCGGTTTGCAGACCAAAGGATAATGTCAGCCCCAGCCCGGCTTCTGTTACACCATCGCTGGTAATCAGCAGATAGTCGTCTTCTTTCAGCTGAATCTGCGCTTTGTTGATTTGTTTGCCAAGTACAAGTTCACTGGTGCGCTCTACTACTTCTACAACACCTTTGGACACTGTAATAGGCGGAAGACCGTCAAAATCAATGATATCCACCATGCCGTCCGGCGTAATTCGCAAAAGTGTAAATGTGGAGTACGCAAGCCCGCGCACAGAGCATACCGGCAGTGTGCCGATAATGGTTTCTACGATATCCTGCAGCGGAACATGGTGGCTCACCATTTTAGAAATAATTTTAACTGTCAGATTAGACAGGATATTGGCTTTTACGCCGCTGCCCAACCCATCAGAAAGCACCACAAATGTCTCTTCCGGTGTATATACCACTTCAACAGAGTCGCCACAGGTGACCTCTCCGTGTTTAATAAGCTGCCGTTTCCCCACTTCACAGACTAATTTTTTTGTGTCATTCATGGCGTCAGCTCCTTCTCCTGATTAAACTGTTTGATTAAATCCAGCAGAATGATTTTTGTTTCAGCGGTGGTTTCCCCCAAAAGGCCTGCAATTTGCTGCGCTACAAACATCTGGTTGTTAATAACCTGAGTGGCTTTTGTTAATGTTTCTTCGCGTATCTGTTCCAGTGCTTCCCGTTTGGATTCTTCTTCGGTAATATCCGTAATGGTAGCCATGTACAAGTCTTGTGTTCCTTGCATGCGTACAATATTCTGGCGCGTAATAATGCCTAAATCATCATAATGTACGGTTAGATTTTTAATCCCCCAGCCGGTTTCGGCTACTTTTTCAAAATTACGATGATCAATATATTCGAATACTGCATTGCCGACTTTTAAACCATATTTGCTGAACATTTCTCTGGCAGCCGGATTAAAGTCCTGAATGATAAAGTCCTGGTCAAAAATAATAATGGCACTTGGACTGCTGGCAATAGCGGTATTAGCAGTAGATTCTGCTCTGCCGCGCATATATGTCTGACACATTTTTTCTTCTGCATAGCCCCGTGCTACAGCCAATGCTTTTTCATAACAGGTATCGTATCCACATGCACCGCAGTTCATTACTTTTTTATTATACTGTTTCAGGTTGGACAAAATTTCTTTAATCTGTTTGGTTTCCACTTTTTTCGGCTCTACATAACGGTTCTGGAATGTACGGCTGAGATCGGGCACTTGCTCGAAGTGATAAACCGGTTTATCACTGTAGCTTTGGCAATATTGATGGATTTGTGTTTCTTTTTCCAGGATCCCTTGCTTTTCTAAACCAAAACCGGAAACACAGCCGTCGCGGCAGCCGTTGAGCTCAATGAATCGATTGAAACGAACATTGGTGCTGTCGGCTTTTTTCAGCTCTCTTAAGGCCTGCAGACAGGTGCTGATACCGGATAAGGACTGGACATCGTTGCGGGTTAGAATATCACGATCAATCATGGTCTGTGCCAGACTGCCTGCAATGGCCAGCGGTGCACCGATTGGCTGATATTGTGTCAATACCACATCGGTTGCCTCTAGCGTTTCTTTATCTATTTTATGGCTGAAAATAAAATGCATAGCCTGATCCAATGTGATGGTCAGGTCAATGTCATTGTCTTTTCCCACCATACTGAGGCAAGGAGAGACATGTACCACTTTGATATCTTCTCCGTACTTCTGTTTTAATAAACGGGCATGAATCACAGCTTCATTTTCTATTGGTGCCAGATGCGGCAGCAGTTTCGGAAATTTTTGTTCAATCAGGTTGACTATAATCGGGCAATGGCTGGAAATAATATAATCGTCAGTATCTTTGACTAAATCTGCGTAAGCATCGAGAAACGGTTCTGCGTTTACAGCCATTTCTTCTATCGCAAAAAAGCCGATTTGTTTAAGTCTTGCCCATAATTCTTTCTGGCTCCATTGATGAAAATGATTGACAAAAGATGGCGGCAGACTTAATACTACTTTGTATTGTTTGAGGTACTCTTCCAGTTTTGGTGTCTGGTCGATAATGGTTTTGGTATATTGCGGGCACTCACGCACACAGCGTCCGCACAGCACGCATTGGTCTGTCATAATTTTGGCTTGGCCGCCACGGAAACTGATGGCTTTGACATCACATACACGCAGGCAGCGATAGCAGTCACGGCAGTTGCCCATATTGTTGATAATTGGAAACATCGTTATCCCTCCTGTAAACATACATCAACCAAAGCAGGGACATCGGCAGCAGTTACATGTGTATATGTCTCACCGTTGATTCGCACGACAACTCCGTCAACACACTGGCTTTGGCAGAATGCACCGCCTAATTCCACATGGATACCGGCGCTGTTGCGTTTGTCCAGTTCAGCCTGGAACGCTTGTGCAATGAGCGGAGCACCTTTTAAATGGCAGGCGCTGCCCATACAAATCTGAATGGATTTTGCAGTTTTTTTCTCCAAGATGAAATCCTCCTTGCTGTTTGTGGTTTGATTTAATTAGTTTTACTTATAAATATTATACTGCTTTTTGCAAAAAGAGCAAGTGGTGAAAACGGTTTCCAGAGGTTCCCTAATGAAATTTATGCGGATTTTGGCTATACTGACAACGACCAACACAAGGAGGCAGATACTATGAATATGACAAAAAAACTAAAATCTCTAGTGGCAGTCACAGCAGTATTGATTTGCTGTAGCTTTATGACTGGCGGCGCATGTGCAGAGGCAGCAGCCTATCAGGTGCAGAGCGGGGATACGCTTTATAAAATTGCCGCCAATCATAAAATTACTGTAGAGGAATTAAAACGGGCAAATAACTTAAAAAACAGCACGATTCGTACAGGTGAGGTGCTGCAGATTCCTGTTTATATGCAGCACCGTATAAAAGCAGGAGAATCATTATACCTCATTGCCAGACAGTATGGCTGCACAGTAGAGGCGATTAAAAAAGCAAACGGTTTAAGCAGTAACACCATTCAGCCGGGTAAAATATTAAAGATTCCTGCCGATGCTGCAAGTGCGGCGGTATCAACAGGAACTTCTGCGGTAGTGACAACATCTCGCGGCGGGAATTATCGCTCTTACAGTCAGCAGGAATGGGATATGCTGGCCCAGGTAGTGTATGGTGAGGCACGGGGGGAAAGTTATAATGGTCAGGTAGCAGTAGCAGCAGTGGT
>JAGARS010000085.1 GCA_017622155.1 Peptococcaceae bacterium | reverse complement strand
TTCCGTTGCGCGTGAAGAATTTACTAAGAGCATTCCGGAAGATTTCCAGGCAGTTATGGAATATGCATATGTGGAAACAGACAACTATCTGGGAGAATTTATGTATCTGCTGGATGAAGGCTGGACTGTTATCCTGACTTCCGACCATGGTCTGGTAAGTGCCAGAGAAGATATGCCGCCTGCATTGGGCGACCCATTTGGTGTAAACGCAAAAGCAATGGTAGAAATGGGTTACACCGTACTGAAAAAAGATGAAAACGGCAATGATTTACCTGAAATTGACTGGACAAAAACAACTGCTGCAGCACCACGCGGTCTGTATATTTATATCAATCTGAAAGGCCGCAACCCGCACGGCATTGTAGATCCTGCAGATAAATATGATCTGGAAGAACAGATCATTACCGACTTGTACAATTATCGTTACAACGGCAAACGCTGCGTTGCTATGGCAATGCGTCAGCAGGATGCAGCGCTTCTGGGCTTGAAATCTGAAGTGGATGACGGCACCATCGGTGATATCGTATACTGGCTGACAGAAGGGTTCAACCGTGTACACGGTGATAGTTTATCTACCTATATGGGTACAGCTGATACATCGGAATCTCCAATCTTTGTGGTTGGCGGTCGCGGTGTAAAACAGAACTTCTACACCAAGCGTGTTATTCGTCAGGTTGACGTGGCACCTACTATGGCAGTACTGTTAGGCGTAAGAATGCCGGCACAGTGCGAAGGTGCACCGGTATATCAGATTTTAGATCTGGAAAGCTAATCCCAATCATGTAAAATCAAAAGAAGTTGAGTACGCTCGGCTTCTTTTTTTGTGCATTTTTTCGAGAAATGATAAAAAAAATTACCGTTAGAGGTTGTTCATTGACACAAAAATGTAGTATAATAAACTTTAGTTTATAAGCGGGAGTATGCCATGAAACAGAAATCGTTTTTTTCAAAACAGAATATTGCTGTAAAGGTGCTCCTGCTGCTGATGGCTGTATGGATGATATGGTTTATCGGTTCGGCTATTGTTGGACAGGTACGGGATATATTTGTACAATCGCAAGAGGTGCATTATACAACCATGGAGAATGTGGAAACAGGCTATGGGATGGTTAGTATGACAGAGCATGTTATCAATGCTGCACTGGATGGCGCCGCAGAGCCGATTATTGCAGAAGGCGAGCGTGTACGCAAAGGCAATGCGGTGTTCCGCATTGGTGAGGAATATCAGTACACCAATTTTGCCGGGAGAGTATCGTATCGCATTGATGGTTTGGAAAATATGACAGACATCGGTGCAATTAGTGAACTGGATTTGAAAGACTATTACACTGCACAGCAGAAGAAAAATAAAAAGGCAGAACCTGCTGTGACAGGAGAGCCTTATGCAAAAATACAGGAAACAATGACAGGGTTTCACTTTTATGTGTTTGTGGAAAACACAGAGCGAACTGCAGAGCTGGGAATCGGGCAGACCGTGAAGGTGAATCTTCTGGATATAGAGGAATCATTAAAGGGGCAGATTGTAGAAGTGCTGGTTAATGAGGATGATATTCGCTGTATGAAGCTGGAGGTTGATATGGCCAATGCCGGTGTATATCAGCAGCGCATATATCAAATCGAGCTGCCGTACAACAGCGAGCGCGTGCTTGCGATTCCGAAACAGGCCCTGGCGAAAAAACGCGGTGTGGATGGGGTGTACTATCTGCACAAAGGGTTTGTGTTCTGGAAGGAAGTCACAGTGAGTGAACGCTGGATAGAACAAGGCGTGCTGATTGTGGAAGAAGGCCTTGAAGAGGGCGATATTGTGGTAACGACACCGAAGCTTGTGCGTGAAGGTGAAAATATTAAATTTTAGAGGAGGATTTCAACGTTGGGAACAATCGCAGACAACATTGCGGAAATCCGAAATAATATAGCACTGGCCAGACAGAAAAGTCCGCATCCCGATCAGGATGTTACGCTGGTGGCCGTGACAAAAATGCATAGTGCAGAAGAAATTCAAGAGGTGCTTGCAGCAGGGCAGACACTCCTGGGGGAAAATCGTGTGCAGGAGCTGCTGGACAAGTATGATGCTGTGGGGGATGCTGCAACATGGCATATTATCGGGCATTTACAAAGCAATAAAGTAAAATATATCACTGAAAAAGTGGTGATGATTCATTCATTGGAAAGCGAGTCTCTTGCCAATGAGTTAAGTAATAGAATGCAGGCATTGGGCAAAACCATGGATTGTCTGGTGCAGGTAAATATTGCTGATGAAGAAAGCAAGTTTGGTTTGGAACGAGATGAAGTGCTGCCGTTTATCAAACGGGTAAGTCAGCTTCCGGGGATTCATATAAAAGGGCTGATGCACATTGCACCGTATTTTGAAGATCCGGAAGATGTGAGACCGATTTTCCGGGAAATGTACCGGCTGTTTGAAGAGCTGAAAGCATTGGAACTGCCCGGTGTAGATATGGAGATCCTTTCTATGGGTATGAGCCATGATTATCAGGTGGCAATTGAGGAAGGCGCCAATATGATTCGTGTTGGCAGCAGTATATTTGCGGTATAATTTTTTATATACAATTAAGGAGAGATGTAACATGGGTATCATGGAAAAAGTGGTAAGTGTACTGGGTTTTGTGGACAGAGAAGAGGAAGAAGTAGAAGAAACTGTAGAAGAAAAATCTGCTCAGAAACCTTCTCAAGTAGCAATCAGACAGGAAAGTAAACCGGTAATTCGCCCAAATAATGTAGTTGCATTTAACAGCGGCAGAGAAGCGGCGAGCCATCAGGATGCAGCCAATGCTCGTGTTGTATTGGTAGAACCTGTTCGTTTTGAAGAATCTCAGGGGATTGCAGATAATCTGCTGGAACAGCGTGCAGTGGTCATTAATATTGAATCCTGCGACACAGATGTTGCTGCTAAAATTATTGATTTTGTAGGCGGGGTGGTATACGCGATTGACGGTACAATCCAGAAAGTGAGTCAAGGGATTATTTTGGCGGCACCACATAACATTGACATTGCCAGTGAGCTGAAAAACGATATGCCAACTACTGATGAAGAAATTTTTGCATGGATTACGCAGTACAATCACAGAGGTGACTTTTAATGTCTGAAACTGTATTTGCGTATCGTTATGGTTTTATTGGTGCCGGTGCTATGGCAGAGGCGATTGTAAGCGGCATGGTGCAGAGCGGATTATGCCGGGGAACGGATATTGTAATGTCCAACCGCAGTGCTGAAAAGCTGGAGCGCATGCATGCGCAGTATGGCGTGGCTGTTGCTTCGGATAACAGTCTGGTAATGCAGCAGGCGGAATATATCGTGCTGGCGGTAAAACCGCAGCAGTTTCCGACAATGTGCGAAGCTTTGCAATGCAAACCGGGCAGCAGACAGACCGTGGTATCTATTATGGCAGGGCTCTCCATTGCCGCTATAGAGGAAAAATTAGGAGATTGCACAGTGTTCCGTGTGATGCCGAACACACCGGCCAAAATTGGCTGGGGGATGACCGGCGTGTCCTGTACGGAGCGTGCAACGGATGAACAAAAACAGACTGTACAGCGTATGTTTGACAGTGTCGGGAAAACGGTATTGGTGGAAGAACACTATATGGATGCGCTTGGTGCAGTCAGTGGGTGCGGCCCGGCATATATGTATCAAATTATAGAAGCTTTGGCCGATGGTGCTGTACTGGCGGGGCTGCCTCGTGCGATGGCATATGAACTGGCGGCACAGACAATGGCCGGCGCTGCCATGATGGTGCTGGAAACCGGTGCCCATCCCGGTGTGCTGAAGGATCAGGTAACCAGTCCCGGCGGGACTACAATTCGCGGCATTCAGGCTATGGAAGCGCATGGTGTGCGCAATGCCATGATTGATGCTGTGCAGCAGGCATATATTCGTTCGAAGGAGCTTGGTGAAGCATAATGAGCATAATGATTTATCAGTTTTTAGCGGCAGCGGTGTGGGTGCTGAATGTACTGATTGTAATACGCTGCTTTTTATCTTTTATTCCGCACAACCCATATGGTTCGCTGATTCGTTATGTATACGAGATTACAGAGCCGGTGCTGGCGGTATGCAGAAAGTTTTTACCGGAATCTTTACGTTATCCGATGGATTTCACACCGATGGTGGCACTGCTGCTGATTCAGGTGGTGTATAGTCTGTTGATTGGTGTATTAAATATTCTGTTTTAATCCGTTTTATACGATCAGGAAAAGGAGCAGGATATGTTAACACTGTCGATAGAAGAAAAACAGTTTATCAGCCGTTTGGAAGATCGGCTGGAGCGCGTAGAGGAACGCTATCAGGAAGAAATCACAGATTTTTTAGAGCCTAGATTGCAGCTGGTGGCGGAAGAGTATCTTCGGTCTAAAAAAATCAAACGGTATTTGTTTTGCGGCGGCTATGAAACTGCCGAACGGAAACGACTGGTGCTGTATCCGGAG
>JAGARS010000084.1 GCA_017622155.1 Peptococcaceae bacterium | reverse complement strand
TTTCTATTATTTTTGTATAAAAATTAAAATTAAAATAAAGGGGTTTATCACAATGGCTGAAGGTTTTATCGAGTTTACAACTGGTCTGGAAGAGGAAGAGCTGCCGGAGATTAATAAAATGCCGGAGGACTGGGACACTTATGTGACACTTCTGGATGATGAAAAAGCGTTGATTATGGTGGATTTGGAAGTGGCAAAAGTTGCTCCGGTGCTTGCGTACAAACATTTGCTGGGGATTCAGTTTGCTTTCAAAAATCCAACGGAAGATGGTTTTTATACTGCTGAAGAGCAGGATAGATTGTTTGAAATAGAAGACCGTATTGCCCAGGTATATCGCGACGAAGCGCATGCAAAGCATGTTGCCAGCATTACCACAGGCGGCGCGCGTATGATGTATTTCTACGCGGATGATGATACCTATCTGGCAGGGCTGGTAGGGAAAATGGCGTCTGAATTTGGCGATTATGATTTCAACTATATGCTGGATAAAGATGCACCTTGGAATTTTTATTTCAATGTAGTATATCCGAGTCTTTTGGATATGCAAATTATGAAAAATCGTCGTATGATTCGTCTGATGGCAGAGCAGGGAGAAGACCTGAATCAGGTGCGTGAAGTAACCCATTGGTTCTTCTTTAACAATGGCGCTTCTCGTAAACAGGCCTCTGTACGTCTGCGTGACGGCGGATGCGAAATTCTGGATGACAATTTCTTTGATGAACGTGTGCCGGAATATAATTTCGGTATGCGTGTGCTGATTAAACATAATATGACACAAGAAAAAATGTTGGAAGTTACTTATGCCTTGTATGATTTTATTGAACGTTATGATGGGATTTACGATGGCTGGAACATCATTCCGGACGGCGATCCTGAAAAAGCGTTTGTATAATATTGATGCAGCAATATTCCGGAAACATTTATTGAGACGTTGTACCAAGGTATGGAGCAATGGAAAGGGAGTATGACGATGACGGGCAAAATGAATTTAACACTTCTGGCTGATTTTTATGAATTGACTATGGCCAATGGCTATTGGGAGCATGGCATTGCAGAGCAGATTGCCTATTATGATTTGTTCTTTCGCAAAGTGCCGGATCAGGGCGGCTTTGCAATTATGGCCGGGCTTGAGCAGGCCATTGATTATATGAAAAATCTCAAATTCACCGAAAAAGATATCGCATATTTACGCAGTAAAAACTGCTTCGATGAAGCGTTTTTGGAGTATCTGCAAAACTTTAAGTTTGAATGTGATGTGTGGGCGGTGCCGGAAGGAACACCGATTTTTCCGAATGAACCGATTCTGACGGTGCGTGGCCCTGCAATTCAAGCCCAGTTTGTGGAAACAATGCTGTTGTTGACAATCAACCATCAGAGCCTCATTGCTACTAAGGCAAATCGTATTGTGCGTGCAGCCAATGGACGAGCTGTACTGGAATTTGGGTCCAGACGCGCCCAGGGGGCAGATGGAGCTGTTATGGGTGCTCGGGCGGCATATATTGGCGGATGCGCTGGTACAGCATGTACTCTGGTTGATCGTGATATGCACATTCCCGCTTTGGGTACGATGGCCCATAGCTGGGTGCAGATGTTCCCGTCGGAAGAGGATGCATTTCGTGCATATGCCCGGACCTATCCGGACAATTGCACGCTGCTGGTAGATACTTATAATGTTCTGCAGTCCGGTATTCCGAATGCGATCAAAGTGTTCCGGGAAGAAGTGGTATCGCGCGGATATCGTCCAAAAGGGGTGCGTATTGACAGCGGCGATATTGCGTATCTTTCCAAAAAAGTGCGTAAAATGCTGGATGCCGCAGGTTTTGAAGATTGCAAAATTATGGCCTCCAACTCGCTGGATGAGTATATCATTCAGGATATTCTGAAACAGGACGGCAAGGTGGATTCTTTTGGTGTTGGTGAGAGATTGATTACCGCAAAATCTACACCGGTGTTTGGCGGTGTATATAAGCTGGTGGCAGTTGAGAAGGATGGCGAGATGGAGCCGAAAATAAAAATCAGCGAGAATGTTGAGAAAATCACCAATCCGGGTTTCAAAAAAACATGGCGTTTATATGATCGTGATACCGGGAAAGCAATTGCCGATGTGATTACTATGCATGATGAGACGATTGATGATACCCAGGCGTATGAAATTTTTCATCCGGAATATACTTGGAAACGCAAGACAGTAACCAATTTTGTAGCACGACCATTACAGGTGCCGATTTTTGAAAAAGGTATCTGTGTGTATGAGTCTCCTGATTTGCAGACCATTCAGCAGTTCTGCAAAGAGCAGATAGATACATTATGGGATGAAATGCTGCGTTTTGAAAATCCGCATAAATACTATGTGGATTTGTCACAAAAACTGTGGGATTTAAAACATGCACTGCTGCAGAAATATTGCATAGATTGTTTTAAATAAACTGTATTTGAAAACTGGCAGGAAAATGTAAGGAATAGCAGGAAAACAGAATAGAGAACAGGTTTGATATGATGCGGAAGTGATACAATGGATGCAGAACATAAAAAAGAATACCGGCTGCCGGCCTAGTATGTTCTGCTGATCGTGCTGCTTCCGCTGTTTTTGTACAGTGAATAAATAAACAGGAAACACGGTGATGAGAGAGGAGTCCTGCTGTTATGAAAGATGTAATTTTAGTAGTAGAAGATGAAAATAATATTCGTTCCAATATGATTGCATTTTTAGAGGCAGAGGGATTTGAGGCGATGCCGGCAAAAGACGGTGCAGAAGCGTTGGAATTGTTTTCGGATAAGTCGCCGGATTTGATTATTCTGGATTTAATGCTGCCTAAAATTGATGGTCTGGAAGTATGCAAACAGGTTCGGCGTGATTCGGATGTGCCGATTATTATGGTGACAGCTCGTGATGAAGAAATCGACAAGCTGTTAGGACTGGAATTGGGTGCAGATGATTATATTACCAAACCGTTTAGTTTACGTGAATTAAAAGCGCGTATTAAAGCGGTACTGCGGCGCACAAAGTCCGGTGTTGCAAAAAGTGACGAAGAAGAAATTTTGACATTTGGATGTTTGAGTGTTAATCTGGATCGGCGTGAAGTGAAAAAAGAGGGCGAGGTTGTTGAATTGACGCCTTCGGAGTATGCGATTCTCACTACATTGTGTCAAAATGTTGGACGACCGTATAGCCGATTACAGCTGTTAAATGCCACTTTAGGAGAAAGCTATGCAGGTTATGAACGAGCGATAGATACCCATGTAAGCAATCTGCGCAAAAAAATTGAATCCAATCCACAAAAACCGGTATATATTTTAACGGTATATGGTCTCGGATATAAATTTGGTGATCAGTATGAAGTTAACCAGTAAAATCAGTATTATTCTTGTAGTACTGGTGCTTATGAGCGGCTGCCTGATCGGGATCCTTTGTGTAGAAAATGTCAGTGATGCCTTTGATGACTACTTGTTTGACACCTATGAAGTAATGCTGGATGAATGGGCAAGAACTTTTGTGGCCTATTATTCCTATCATGGCAGCTGGAACGGTGTTGAATATTTTGGGCGTGTTGTAGGTTTGGAGCAATCCGGGGTTGTATTAAGTGATTTGAATGGACGTATTCTGTATCACTTTGACAGGGATTATGTAGGGCGACATGTACCGCAGGAAATTTTTTCTCGTGGATATTTGCTGCGCGTGGATCATAATGTTATTGGTATTTTATATCCTGCAGCGTTGTTTAGCGACACGTTTACTGTGATGCAGGAAGAGTTTTCCAAAGCAATGATGGGTGCCATTGCGAAAGGGGTTTTGATTATCAGCCTCTTTGCGATTTTGATCGGGATAGGTTTATCTGTGAGTATTGCAACACCTTTGAAAGATTTAACGCAGGCAACAAAACGGATGGCCAAGGGAGATTTTTCTGAATCTTTGCCGATTTACGGAAGCGATGAAATTGGTGATTTATCTCGGTCGTTTAACAGCATGGCAAATGAATTGGAAAAAAGCACGGAATTGCGTCAGCAGATGGTGGCAGATATTAGTCATGAGCTACGTACACCGTTAACAGTGCTATCCAGCAAACTGGAATTTACGCTGGAACAAAATACGCCGCTGGAGATGGAAGAAGTTGCGGTATTATATGATGAAGTCATTCGTTTGCGCGGTTTGGTAGGGGAACTGCAGGATTTAAGCAAACTGGAGGCGGGTCATGCGATGCTGGATAAAACTTTGATATCGTTTCCTGCATATTTTTCCGATTTTCAGGTGCTGCTTGAAGCAGAGGCAGAAAGCAGAGAAATTGATTTGCGTGTAGATCTTGCATCGGATGCGGTATATTGCTATGCAGATCCGAAACGTTTGAAACAGATTATTTTAAATCTGGTGAATAACGCATTTCGTTATACTGCGGAAGGTGGCGCAATCACAATTCGCACTTGGCAGGATGCGTATGGATTTTATTTTTCTGTACAAGATACAGGTATCGGTATTGCGCCCGATGAATTAGAACGAATTTTTGAACGTTTTTATCGTACAGATCAGTCTCGGCATCGTGAAAACGGCGGCAGCGGTTTGGGGCTTGCTATAACAAAAGCCCTTGTAGATGCCCATGGTGGCTGGATCAAAGCTGAGAGTCAGCTGCAGGCAGGCAGTATATTTACTGTGTGGCTGCCTCATTGGACTGATACAAAAGCTGAGAATAACGAAGTGAATTGAAAACAAATGGTAATTAAAATTGTGCTTTGGCGGAGGTGAAGCGAATGCTGACAAAAGAAGAGATTGTAGTATATATGGAGCATCAGGCTGTGCGTCCGCTGAGTGAAGAGGAATTAGCTGAAGTGTTTGCGGTGGATACTGTGGAGGCGCTGGTTCAATTAAAGGGATTGCTGAAAGAACTGGAAAGTGATGGTACGCTTGTGCTTAGCCGGAAAAATCGTTATGGCAGACCCGCACAGTTTAATTTATTGATTGGGAAAATCAGTCGTCACCCGAAAGGATTTGGCTTTCTGATGCAGGAAGATGCAGACGTTGATGATATTTTTATCCCTGCTTCAGAATTGAAAGGCGCTATGAATGGGGACAGGGTAATTGTGCGCATCAAACGGGAAGCTACTGCTAAATCTCGTGCTGAAGGCGAGGTAATTCGAATTTTGCAGCGAAATGTGCAGCAGATTGTCGGCACATTTGAGAGCAGTCGTCATTTTGGGTTTGTAGTACCGGATGATAAGCGGTTTGGCAGTGATATCTTTATTCCGAAGGAACAGTTCAATGGTGCAAAAACGAATATGAAAGTACTTGTAGAGATTACACAGTGGCCTGAAAAAAATCGCAGTGCAGAAGGAAGAATTGTGCAAGTGATTGGCAAAAAAGATGCTCCCGGTGTAGATATTCTTTCTATTATTATGGGACATGATTTGCCACAGGGTTTTCCGGCAGATGTGCTGATGTATGCTGAAGCATTGCCGGAAACGATTGCTGTTTCGGAAATAGAAAAACGGCGTGATTTGCGAGATATGCTGATGATTACCATCGACGGCGAGGATGCTAAAGATCTTGATGATGCGGTG
>JAGARS010000083.1 GCA_017622155.1 Peptococcaceae bacterium | reverse complement strand
ACCAGCAGTTTCGCCAGGTTTACCTGGTTTTCAATCCAATATAAATTAGAGCAGTGTAAGAGCTGCTCGCTCTGCTCTTTAATGGCCTGTACAACTGCCGGATGACCATGCCCCAAAGAGTTTACCGCAATGCCTGCTACCAAATCCAGATACTTGTTGCCGTCTAAGTCCCATACATAGCAGCCTTCGCCTTTATCAATTACAATCGGTAAACGGCCATATGTGTTCATAACATATTTCTGACCGTCTGCAATTACCTGTGCTGTTGTCGTTTTCATTGTCATCTACTCCTTTACCACCATGGTGCCGACCCCTTCATCGGTGAATAGTTCCAGAAGCATACTGTGGTCAAAACAGCCATCTACAATATGCACACTGTTGACACCGCCGCGAATAGCATCCATGCAGCAATCTACTTTTGGAATCATGCCTCCGCTGATAACGCCGTTCTGTTTGTACGCCTCTGCTTTGTCAAAAGTCAGTACGGAAATCACTTGGTCATTGTCGTCCTGCACACCGTTTATATCAGTGAGCATAAACATTTTATCTGCGTTAAGGCTCACTGCAATACTGCCCGCTGCATAATCGGCATTAATATTATACACTGCGCCGTTCATATCACATCCAATTGGTGAAATTACCGGGATAAAGCCATGGTCAATGGCTTGATTGATTAATTCTGTATTAATGGTTGCCACTTCACCTACATACCCTAAATCAACCGGAAGGTCATCAATATACATTTCTTTTTTCTTAGCAACAATGGTAGCACCATCTACACCGCTAATGCCCATAGCTTTACCGCCCAGTTTGTGAATCAGCCCGACAATTTCCTGATTAATCTGGCCTACCAATACCATCTGGGCAATATCCATGGTATCTTTATCAGTTACACGTAAACCATTGATAAACTGCGGTTCTCCGCCGTCTTTTTCAATCCAGTAGTTGATTGCAGGGCCGCCCCCATGCACAATCACCGGATTGATGCCAACAAATTTCATCAGCACAATATCTGAAATTACTTTTTCTTTCATCACATCGTTATTCATGGCATGACCGCCGTATTTGATTACCACAGTTTTACCCGATAACTTTTTGATATATGGCAGTGCTTCTACCAGCACCTGCGCTGTCTTCATTGCTTTTTCCAAATCCTCAACCCCTGTTTGCTTTTTGATTCGAGTATTCTCGATTTAACTTCTGTAATCGGCATTGATGGATACATAGTCATATGTCAAGTCACAGCCCCATGCAGTGGCTTCCTCTGTGCCGATATTGAATTTTACCAGAATATTTACTTTCTTCTGTTTCAATGTCTCAGTGGCTTTTGCTTCATCGAATTCCAGCCCCATACCGTTTTGCGCTACCTGCACATCTCCGATAAAAATGTTCACTTTATCCGGGTCAAACTGCGCTCCGGAATAGCCGGCCGCACATGCAATACGTCCCCAGTTGGCATCATTGCCGTAAATTGCGGTTTTTACCAGACTGGATGCGATGATGGCTTTGGCAGCCAGACGGGCATCCTCTTTGGTAGCAGCACCTGTAACAGTACATTCTACCAGTTTGGTCGCACCTTCGCCATCTCCAGCAATTTTCTGCGCCATTTCAATGCAAATTTCACGCAAAGCCTGCTTAAATGCCGGGAAATCCGGACTTCCTTCTGTTAATAATGTATTGCCTGCCTGCCCATTGGCCAGAATTGCAACCATATCAGTGGTGCTGGTATCACCATCTACCGATACCATATTGAAACTATCATCAATATTTGCTTTAAATGCAGCCTGCAATGCTTTGTTATCAATATTTACATCAGTAGTGATAAAACCCAGCATAGTAGCCATATTCGGATGAATCATCCCGGACCCTTTTGCCATAGCGCCAATGGTAACAAGCTTGCCATCAATGCGTAACTGTACAGCCATTTCTTTGCAGACTGTATCGGTAGTCATAATGGCTTTTGCCGCATCGTGACCGCCATCAGGATACAAAGCTTTTGCTGCTTTCTGTACACCGGCTTTTACACGATCCATTGGAAGCGGCATACCGATTACCCCGGTAGATGCCACAATTACATCATCCTTCGCAATGTCTAATGCTTCCGCAGCACAATCGGACATTTCTCTGGCTAAACGCATACCTTCTGCACCCATACCGGCATTTGCTATCCCGCTGTTTACTACAATTGCCTGCGCCACACCATTAGAGATATTCTCCTCTGTTTCACGAAGAGGTGCTGCCTTAAACCGATTCAGCGTATACACAGCTGCTGCTTGCGCCGGCACCTTTGAATATACAATTGCCAAGTCTGTACGACCTGTATATTTTATCTCAGCTGCCACTGCCGCCGCGGTAAAGCCGCGCGGACTGGTGACAGATCCATTTTCTAAAATCTGCATAATTTTCTCTCCCAGTTCATTTTACGTTTCAAATATTCTATTACGGATACATAACGCCATAGCGTAAACCCATACCTTCATCCAGCCCCATCAGAATGTTCATATTCTGGATAGCCTGTCCTGCCGCACCTTTTACCAGATTGTCAATGACAGAAACTACAACGATACGCTTCGTACGTGAATCCCATACAGGAGCTACATCACAGTAATTAGAGCCTTGCACCTGCTTTGTGGTCGGCAAGTCTGTTTTACTGCGTACACGCACAAATTCCTCATTTGCATAAAATTCCTGATATGCCGCATCCAGCATTTCCTGTGTCAATTCCACATTTGCTGCCTGCATCGTGATTGTAGATAAAATACCGCGGTTCATCGGAATCAGATGCGGGTTGAAACTTACCATTAATGGTTCACCGGCCAATGCGCTCAGTTCCTGTTCGATTTCCGGTGTATGGCGATGCCCCGCAATTTTGTATGCACTCAAATTGTCATTGCAATCCGGAAAATGCGTATTCTGTGTCAGGCTTTTCCCTGCACCTGTCACACCTGATTTGCTGTCACACACAATGGTATCCAGCTTTACCCAGCCTTTTTTCAAAAGCGGCGCCAGCCCTAATATAATGCTGGTTGGATAACAGCCCGGATTCGCAATCACATCCTGACATTTAATCTGCTCACGATACAGTTCCGGCAAGCCATATACCACATCCGGCAAAAGCTCCGGCCACTGATGTTCCGCACCATACCATTCCATATAGGTATCATAATCCCGCAGACGAAAATCTGCGCCCAGGTCGATTACTTTTTTGCCCATGGCTGCCAGCTCTTTTGCCAGCCCTGATGAAGCACCATGCGGCAGCGCCAGGAACACAACATCACACGCTGCATAATTTTCCGCTTTAATTTCACATTCAATTAAGTCCATATATCCATAAAACTGTTTGTGTACCGCTGATACAGGGTTCCCAACATTGCTTCGGGAAGAAGCTGCCACAATCTCTGCTTCCGGATGATTCAGCAAAAGACGAATCAGTTCCCCGCCGGCATAACCAGTAACACCAACAATACCAACCTTTACAGTCATAATAATCCCTCCAATATTAATATGGGTATAATTATACAACTTCAATGCATACTTATGCAATAAAAATCATATAAAATTTTCTAACTTTTTGCTTATATTTTCCTATACCCCCCATAGAAAATATCAATAAATTCCAGAAATATTCCTGCACAGCCTCTACACAAACCTAACATTTCTTTCCCTGCCGCTTGCATTTTATGCATTTTCCATGTACCATATAGCTATATACGCATGATTGCTACAAGGAGGCTTTTCTATGGATTCTACAACAATTAATCTGTCGAATTACACGATGCTGATTCAGTATCTAATGGAACACAATATTACTGTCTCTACTGCGGAAAGCTGCAGCGGCGGGCTTATTTCCAAACTTATCACTGATATACCGGGATGTTCCGCAATCTATCCCGGCGGCGTATGCTCCTATTCCAATGAAATGAAAATGAAATGGCTTAATGTAAAGGAAACCACATTAAGACAATATGGGGCTGTATCTGCTGAAACTGCACAGGAAATGGCACAAGGAATCCGTATGGCTACAGGCAGTATTTACGGTATCAGCACCACAGGCATAGCCGGACCGGGAGGCGGAAGCGCTGAAAAGCCTGTAGGGTTGGTGTATATTGCGATAGCCGGCCCAGATTCCTGTCATGTAGAAACACTCCCATTAGATT
>JAGARS010000082.1 GCA_017622155.1 Peptococcaceae bacterium | reverse complement strand
CTGGCAATTGGTATGCTGGGATGCCGTGCGTTCGCACAGATTTCCCGTTTGTCCGATGCAATTCTGATTCCTTGCGTAACTGTACTGTGTGTGGTTGGTTCTTTTGCAATCCATAGAAACTTTAACGATGTTATCGTAATGTTTATTTTTGGTTTATTAGGCTATGCTATGCGTAAGTTTGACCTGAACACCGCAGCAGTTGTACTGGCGCTGATTTTAGGGCCAATCGGTGAAAAAGGGCTGCGCAATGCACTGCGTGCTTCTCAGGGCGACATCGGCGTACTGTTTGGTTCTCCTGTATGCTGGGTGCTGATTGCATTGTGCGTGGTAGGTATTTTCTCTCCGATTCTGATGAATATGTTTGAGAAGAAGGTATCCGGCACCTCAATGAAAGAAGCAGATGCCGAGATAGAAACATAATATACTTTCATAAAGTGTGTTTCAGCTGAAGTGATATAATCAATATTGCTTCAGCTGTTTCTTTTTTGCAAAAGTATTTGCGCTTGCTACATATGATATATGGAAGAACTTGTTGCAGGAAATGGCGAAAAGGATTATAATAATCTTTATTGTATTTTAAATACCAATGGTGAAAAGAGGTATAACGATGACATCGGAAGAACATATCACCCGTGTGAAGTATAACGAAAAAGAGCTGATTCTCATTGCCACTGCCCATGTATCCAAAGCCAGTGCTGAGCTGGTAAAAGAAGTGATTGACCATGAACAGCCGGACAGCATTTGCGTGGAGCTGGACGAGGATCGCTACAATAATATGAAAAATCCCAAAGCCTGGTCGGATACAGACCTGGTGCAGGTAATCAAAGACGGCAAGGTTGGGTTTATGCTGGCCAATCTGGTATTGAGCTCTTATCAGAAAAAACTGGCGAAACAGCTGGATACCAATGTAGGGCAGGAAATGGCGCAGGGCATACAATCTGCCGAAGAGACTGGCGCCACACTGGTATTGGCAGACCGCAATATTCAGACCACCTTTATGCGTATCTGGCGTAAAATGAATCTGAAAGAAAAGTTCGATTTGCTGCTTAACTTGTTTTTTGCTCTGGATGATGATGAACAGAGTGAAATCACGGACGAAGAAATCAGCAAAATGCTGGAGAAAGACATGCTGGAAGCCGCTATGGAAAACATGCAGGAAGAGTTTCCGAAAGTAGGCGATATTCTGCTGCATGAGCGCGATCAGTATCTGGCAAATAAAATTAAAAATGCACCGGGCGAAAAAATCGTAGCGGTATTGGGCGGTGCTCATGTTGCCGGTGTAACAGAAGAAATCTTCAAAGAGCAGGATATGGAGGAAATCAGCAATGTGCCGCCTGCCGGCAAGCTGGGCAAAGTAATCGGCTGGGGCATTCCTGTGGCAATTGTGCTGCTGATTGCGTGGGGATTTTTGCAGAATATTGATACCGGTGTAGAACTGGTGAGCAGCTGGGTATTGTGGAACGGTTGTCTGGCAGCGCTGTTTACCGCATTGATGCTGGGGCATCCATTGAGCATTCTTACCGCATTTGTGGTAGCGCCAATATCGTCACTCAATCCAATGCTGGCCTGCGGCTGGTTTGCAGGATTGATGGAAGCCCATGTACGTAAGCCGAAAGTGGAGGATGTAAGCAATATCTCTACAGATATATTCAGCTTGAAAGGCTGTTTCCACAATCGTTTTATCCGTACGCTGCTGATTGTGATCATGGCTAATCTGGGCAGTACGCTGGGCACCATTATTGCCGGGATGGATATCATTCAGACAATTTTCTAAAAACCACAGCTATGTTTGCAAGTGCATGTATACAGTATTTATACGGCACAGCTCTTGTGAAACACTGCAGAATCAATTATAATATACACAGTGAAAATAGCGTCGAGAACAGGCAGAATGCTTTGTTCCCGGCGCTATCTTTGTATAGGAGATAATGTATTTTGTATGCATTTTCGAACAATTTAATCATATATACAGAAGTCAGAACAGATTGCTGTATAAAATACAATCAAGATGAGGAAGTGGCGAATTTGGCAAATTTAACAGAAAAAATTATTGCAGCGCATCTTATGGATGGCGAGATGATTCCGGGCACAGAAATCGGAATTCGCATTGATCAGACATTGACGCAAGACTCTACCGGCACCATGGCGTACTTGGAGCTGGAAGCAATGGAAATCGACCGCGTAAAAACAAAATTATCCGTGGCATATATCGACCATAACATGCTGCAGGCCGGGCCTGAAAATTTTGATGACCATTTATTCATTCAGAGTGCCGCTAAAAATTATGGCATCTGGTTTTCCAAACCGGGCAACGGGATTTGTCATCAGGTACATCTGGAACGGTTTGGCGTGCCGGGGGATACCTTGATTGGCTCTGACAGCCATACACCGACTGCCGGGGGGTTAGGTATGCTGGCTATTGGCGCCGGCGGTGTAGACGTAGCGGCTGCTATGACAGGGCGCAGTTATTATATTCAGATGCCGGAAGTGATAGAAGTGCGTCTGACAGGCAAGCTGCGTGCCGGGGTTTCGGCAAAAGATGTAATTCTCTATGTCCTGCAGCAGGAAACGGTAAAAGGCGGCGTCAACAAAATATACGAATATACCGGCGATGGTGTTAAAACTTTGAGCGTGCCGGAACGTGCCACCATTACCAATATGGGTGCCGAGCTGGGCGCTACCACATCCATATTCCCGAGTGATGAAATTACACAGGATTTTCTGGCATCTATGGGCAGAGCAGATGCATATCAGCCATTAGCGGCCGATGAAGATGCCGTATATATGAAAACCATTCATGTTGATTTAGGCGCGTTAGAGCCATTGGCAGCCTGCCCGCACAGTCCGGACAATGTAGTACCGGTAAGCCGGCTGGCAGGGGAATCCATTCATCAGGTGGCCATCGGCAGCTGCACCAATTCCTCTTATCTGGATTTGGCCAAGTGTGCCATGCTCTTGAAAGGCAAGAAAGTAAATGAAAATGTATCACTGGTAATCTCGCCGGGCTCTCGCCAGATTTTGAAACGCTTAGCGGATGACGGATTGCTGTCGATTTTTCTGGAAGCAGGTGCAAGAGTGCTGGAATGCGGCTGCGGCCCATGTATCGGTATGGGGCAGGCGCCATGCAGCAATGGTAAATCTTTGCGTACCTTTAACCGCAATTTCTACGGGCGCAGCGGCACCAAATCCGCCGATGTGTATCTGGTAAGCCCGGAAACAGCTATTGCTTCTGCCATTGCCGGCGTCATTACAGACCCAAGCGGCATAGAAGCATTTGCAGAAGCAACTGTGCCTGAACGATTTGAAATAGACGACAATCTGCTGATTGCGCCAAATGAAGCGTATATTGGCAAAACCGCACTGGTGAAAGGTCCGAATATTAAAGGCGTACCGGCAGCAGTGCCTGTACAGGATCATTTTAGCGCAAAAGTACTGACCGTATTGGAAGACAATATCACCACAGACCATATCATGCCATCCAATGCATCGCTTTTGCCATATCGCTCCAATATTCCTCATTTGGCGGATTACTGCCTGACACCGAGTGATGCGGAGTTTCCGGCAAAAGCCAAAGCCAACGGCGGCGGCATTATCGTAGCTGGGGAAAACTATGGGCAGGGCTCCAGCCGTGAGCATGCGGCGTTAGCACCGCTGTATTTAGGCGTAAAAGCAGTTGTAGCTAAATCTTTTGCTCGTATTCATAAGCAGAATCTGGTGAACAACGGGATTATTCCGTTGACATTTGCCAACGCAGCGGACTATGAAAGCATTCATGAAGGCGACGAACTGGCATTCCAAGATCTGATTGCCCAGATTCAAAAAGGCACGGTAATCATGCAGAACAAAACAACAGGTGCAGAAATAACATTAAATATTGACCTCGGCGAACGGCAGGAAGCATTATTATTGGCAGGCGGTTTGTTAACATCGATAAAAAACGAAAAATAAACAATATATAAAACTGTAGGGGACGCTGTCTCCAGCGTCCCGCTGGTTGCGATACAAATAAATTTCCCTGTGTCATAAATAACAGGATTTTTTAGGAGATGACAGTATGCAAACAATTACATTAATATACGGTGATGGTATTGGCAAAGAGGTAATTGCTTCTGCCAAAGCCATTGTAGAGGCGTCCGGTGCGCAGGTAGACTGGGAAGTGCAGGAAGCCGGTGCAGAGGCTTGCGACAAATACGGCAAACCTATTGATGATACGGTGCTTGACAGCATTGCACGCAATGGCGTGGCCCTGAAAGGCCCTACCGCCACACCAATTGGCAAAGGGTTTCGCAGTGTCAATGTAGAAATCCGGAAACGGCTGGATTTATATGTGAATCTGCGTCCGCTGCGCTCTTTTGAAGGTGTGAAATCGCTGTATCAGAATATTGATTTGACCATTGTGCGTGAAAATACAGAGGGTTTATACATCGGTATTGAAAAACAGGTGGATGAAGGCAGAGCGGAAGCTACCAAAGTCATTACCAAAGCGGCCAGTGACCGTATTGTGAAATATGCCTTTGATTATGCGGTGAAAATGGGCAAACAGAAGGTAACTGCCATTCACAAGGCGAATATTATGAAACTGACCGACGGCCTGTTTTTGAACTGCGCCAAAGAAGTGGCGCAAGGCTATCCGAATATCGCATTCAATGATAAGATTATTGATGCTGCCTGTATGGATTTGGCATTAAACCCTTATGCATATGATGTGCTGGTAGCACCAAACCTGTATGGTGATATCATTTCCGACCTGGGCAGTGCATTGGTAGGGGGCCTGGGTGTAGCACCGGGGGCCAATATCGGTGAACATGCAGCAGTGTTTGAAGCAGTGCACGGTTCTGCACCGGATATTGCCGGCAAAGATATTGCCAACCCGACATCGGCTATCTTGTCTTCGGCTATGATGCTGAAACATATTGGTATGATGGCAGAAGGGCAGCGTATCGAAGATGCAGTAGCACACTGCTTTGCCAACGGGCAGATGACTGCCGAACTGGGCGGTACCCTGGGCTGCAAAGCCTTTACCGAAGCTGTAATAAAAAATATGAAATAAACAAAAAAGCAACGGAATACAAAAATTCCGTTGCTTTTCTTATGCAATTGGTTGTTATTCTACATCGTTAAATTCCATTTGCGCATCTTCTCGGTTAGGCCCAGTGACGTAGTCGCGTTTGTTTTGCGCTTTTTCTTTGTTTTTCTGTTCAATAGAGAACAGGCAATAGCCCAAACCGATAAGTGCAGCAATTGCTGCCAGTACAGGCATAGCAATCACCAGCAGTGCCATTACAGCAAGCAAAACGATTTTGCCGGTATTTCGTACGGTGCCGCTGCCTTTACATTCAGGGCAAACCCGTTCTTTTGTGCCGTGACACTGGTAACATGCCACCATGCCGCGGCCATTGCAAATATGGCAAGGCTCGTGTTCCAGCCAGGTTTCCTGCTTTACTCGTTTGATTTTGCCTACACCGCCGCATACATGACAATCCACAACACCTGTGCCTTTGCATGTACGGCAAGGCGTACCGTCTGCGTTTTTGCCGGTACCGCTGCATACACCGCAGGATACTTTTCCTTTTTTGCAGCCGGGATAATCGCAAGGCACTTCGTAAGTCTGAGATGTGGTTTTGCGTACAGAAACTACCCCTGTCCCTTTACAATTAGGGCAGGAAAGCTCGT
>JAGARS010000081.1 GCA_017622155.1 Peptococcaceae bacterium | reverse complement strand
TGCACTGCCGGCAAAAGAGTTGTGGACAAATACAGCAGCCCCTAAGCTTTCACGGCAGATGCCTTCAATGCCCCAGGATAATGTCAGGATAAACAGTGCAGGAGTCATAGCTACAGCACCGTCAGGAATACACTGTACAAACTGCTGCATGGTGATGATTTGCGCAGGAAATAATAAATAATGGTGAATGCCAACGCAATCAAACCGCCGATTGGCAGCCCCATATAAGCATCACATGCACTGAACGCTTCGATAAAACCTACGCCGGTGCCATCGAAGAAGCCGCCGGTATAAATCAGTCCGAAGATACATCCGCCAATCAGTACGATAACAGGAAGCAGCATGTCTAATGCTTTCCCCAGCGGATTGCTGTTGTCTACGGTAGAAATATTGGCATACATATTACCGGTACCGCCATAAATATCGCCTTTCTTTTCTGCCAGATATTCATAGCCGCGCATTGGCCCGAAATCAAATCGAATGATAGCCAGTGTAAAGAGCATGGTCAGAGTGAGCAGCGCATACATATTGAATGGGATTGCCTGCAAAAACAGTGCATACCCATCGGCATCTACTTCCGGCGGAATGTAGGATGCCACCGCAGCTGCCCAGCTGGAAATCGGAGCGATAATACAAATCGGTGCAGCGGTGCAGTCTACATTGTATGCCAGACGGGCACGGCTTACTTTGTGTTTGTCGGTAATGGGACGCATAATGTTTGCGGTAGTTAAAGAGTTGAAATAGTCATCAATACAGAAGAACAAGCCCAGGAATGTAGTGAACAGTAAAGAGCTTCTCTTTGTTTTGATGCGATTTGCTGCCCATTCCCCAAATGCCTTGGAGCATCCGGAGGCTTGCATTAAGGAAACGATAATCCCTAAGCAAATCAGAAATACAATGATACCGCCATTGTCTCCCAAACGGGAGCTGATAATAGTAATGGTATGCTCAACCATTCCCACCGGGTTGAAATTGGAGTACATCAGCGCCCCAACCAGAATACCGATGAATAAAGAAGAGTAAACCTCTTTGGTGAGCAAAGCCAGGATAATTGCCACAATTGGTGGAAACAAAGCCCACGCAGTTCCGAAAAACGGTGTAATTTCCATGATAAATTCCTTTGTTATTATAAATTAAAAATAAGTACAAACAAAAACCACGGACATGTTTGAGCATATCCGTGGCATAATGTTACAACGTATTTGTATGCCGATAGCGCTCCACATCAGTGACAGTACGATACATATTCTGCATCGTCCCAGCAATCAGCTTTGGGATGCTCATTGCTTCGGCGAATTCCCCTTTCATCTGCAGCAGGGCTCCCAACCCATGTGCCGCAGAGTACTGATGAACTTCGCGCCTCTATCTTTCCTATATAGCTTTTGTTTGAATCGTGAACTGCTTGATTATTCAGCAGTTGCAACAGGCTGATTTGCAATTGCATCTGCCATCAGCTGGTCGCGTTCTTCCTGAGAGATACCAGCCAGGATTTTGTTGATGTCTTCAGTCAGTGGGGAACCTTTTTTCAGACCCATAGCGATTGCTGCATCGTTGATTTCATACTGGAAGCCGTTTTCTACTTCAAAACCAACATAAGTGAAGTTTGGATTTGCAGCAGCTGCGGAGATACCTTCAGGACGTTCGGATACATAACCGTCAATGATACCGCTGTCCAGAGCTACACGCATGGAAGCGAAGTCCGGCATAGCAGTCTGATGGTTTACACCTTCAATCTGATCGATTACAGTGTCATGGAAGGTGTTCAGCTGAGCAGTCAGAGTAGCACCTGCAAAATCTTTGATAGAAGTAGCGTTTGCATATGGGCTGTCTGCTTTTACTACGATTACCAGGTCGGATACATAGTAGTTTTCAGAGAAATCAATGCTTTTTTTACGTTCTGCTGTTGGGGACATACCAGCGATGATACCGTCAATTACGCCGGAGTCTACAGCAGGTACCAGACCATCCCATTCAGTTTTTACGATTACCAGTTCTTTGCCCAGACCTTCAGCAACTTTTTTTGCAATCTGAACGTCGTAGCCGTTTGCATAGTCGCCGCTTTCGATTGGAACAGCGCCGTTGGAATCATCAGTCTGTGTCCAGTTGAATGGTGCGTAAGCACATTCCATACCGATACGCAGTGTGTTGTCTTCATCTTCTTTACCGCCGCCGCAGCCAGCCAGTAAACCCATAGCCATGAAGCCTACCAGAGCAGCAGCAATTGCTTTTTTCATTTTCATAATAGAGAATCCTCCTTGATATTAATCGTTAATATTCAAAAGATAGCATAAAAACACATTTTTCGCAAGTCTATTCGCAAAAAATAACGATAAGTATACAATATTCACTCGATAAATACAAAATCATTTATATTCACGAGAGGCGCGCCCGGCAAGCGCAGACAAGGCAAATGAACGCACGAAAACTAAAATAGAAATCATGTTCGGTTTTTTGCCGGTTCCCTCTTTTATTCTGTGGGAATTGTGGTATAATGATATCAATATTGATGCAGATAGATGATTCTGAAACAAAGGAGCAAATCGGCTATGGTAATACTGGGCATTGACCCCGGCACAGCCACTACCGGGTTTGG
>JAGARS010000080.1 GCA_017622155.1 Peptococcaceae bacterium | reverse complement strand
ATTTTAACGAGCGAATATCTTCGTCTGCATTCCAGATACGCTGCATATCATAATCCTGAATACTGCCGCCGATTGCCAGTGTTTCTGCATGAACACGCTGTCTCAGCTTTTGAATGGTTTCATCATGAAAGTTTACATTGGTCAATGTGGTGAACAGACCATCTAAAATCAGTTTATCTATTACCGTATTCTGCTTTTGCTGATGCAGTGCATAACTTGCCAGTGTAATCAGCGCACCTGTCAAATTATCCTGCAGCTGTGCAGTATCTGCCTTTTTGCCGCATACTCCGGCACATCCGGTACACCCTTTGCCGCCCGCAGTTTGCTCACATTGAAAACAAAACATATTTTGTGTCATAAGAAACGCCTCCTTGAAATTATAGTAAAGGAACTATCATGTTTCTTATTATACAGAAATGCAGTCCAAACCATGTTGCATATGCAACATTTTGCTGTTGTTATTGTTTTTTTACTCTGAATTGATTCCAACTGCGCTCCCGCAAAATACAAAAGCTCCTCTTTCCCGAATGATATATTTCCATTCCTGAAAAGAGGAGCCTATATGTTGTTTTTTCGGTATTTTATTCTGCAGATTGATTTTCCAGCCATTCTTTGGCTTCTACGATGCCATTGTCAGCTGCCTGCTGATACAGTGCTTTTGCTTTGTCCAAGTCTTTGTCTGTACCTTCACCGCTTTCATAGCATTGCGCCAGCAGGAACTGTGCATCTGCCATGTATTCTGCCGCTTCTTCCAAAAGTGCCACAGCTTTCGCTTTGTCCTGTTCGATACCTTCTCCTTCAAAATAAGAGATTGCCAGGTTCATTTTACCTGCCGGGTGCCCTGCTTCTGCCGCTTCTTTGAACCATTTCACTGCTTCAGCATAATCCTGTTCTACACCCATACCCTGGCTGTAGCAAATACCCAGGTTTACCTGTGCTTCCAATGCACCGCGCATAGCTGCTTTCAGGTACCATTCTGCTGCTTCTTCCAGATTCTGCTCTACACCCTGACCGAATGTGTAGCATTCACCCAGAAACTGCTGTGCAATGATATGCCCTTTTTGTGCTGCTACACGGAAATTTTCAAACGCTTTTTCCAAATCCTGTTCAACGCCATCACCATTATAGTAGCGGTTCCCCATAATATAGCATGCATTCAAATTTCCCTGCTCTGCGGCTTTTTTGTACCACATAATGGCTTTTTCCATATCCTGCTCTACCAGCTTGCCCTGTTCATAACACATCGCCAGATTAAACTGTGCACGTGCATAGCCTTCGTTGGCTGCTTCTTCCAGTTCTTTAATTTTTTCTGCGCTGTCGATAAACTCTGCTTTCTGCATATATACATCCTCCCTATTTGTAATTCATTGTTTTATAAAACGCTATTTTTATTATTCTGCACGTTCCAATGTAGTGGTATCAATCAGTACTTCAATTTCTGCAGTTTCCATCAAAGTCATTGCCAGATTGTCCAGCCCGCTGTTATAAATGCCTTGCAGCACTGCACCGTATTTTTCCGGATCACTTAACAAATTCACTTCCAGTTCACGGTCTTCTACCAGGATAATATGATAGCCAAACTGGCTCTGTACCGGTGCGCTGCTGTGTACACCAATTTCCTGTGCGCGCACTGCATCAGAGAATTCTGTTACCATTTTAGAAGTCGTATCACCATTCAATGCAAAGTACCCCAGATTGCCTCCATCTACAGCGGAGCCCATATCCGTAGATACTTCCTGTGCCAGCGCAGCAAAATCCACGCCGCTATCCAGCTGTGCAATCACATCCAGCGCTTCTTCCTCGGTAGCTACCAGAATGTGACGTGCTTTTGCCACATCTACCACTTCCGGATGGTTCACCAGTTCATCCTGGAATGCTTCAATCAGCAGCTGTTCACGTACAGCCTCTGCATATGATTCTTCTGTATAGCCGGCTTCCTGCAGCGCAGCAACATAACCTGCATCATCACCGCTATAATATGCATCTTTGATACCCTGTACATAAGCTTCTACTTCTTCATCACTTACTGTCAGGTCACGATTGGCAGCTTCCTGCACCAAAAGTTCCTGTACAATCAGGCTTTGCAAAACGCTGTTGCGCAGGTTAATCTGCAGTGTTTCATCGGTGGTATCCACACCATATGCTTCATACATCTGCAAAAACTGTTCAAAGTTTGCGTCCAGTTCTTCCTGTAAAATTGCTGCCCCATTTACGGTAGCGACTGTCCCAGCCGGCACTTTACTGCCACACCCGGAAAGCCCAGTTACCAGAAATACCGCCAGCAAAACGGCTGCTAATTTTTTCTTCATAATCATTTCTCTCCTCATCTATTGATCCATATACGATTGTATTTTCGCTTTCCCTATTATAACAGAATCTGCGTTATTGCACAATGGCAACCATATCTAATAATATAGCTTTCACCAAATCTAAACATTTTTCAGCTGATGCAGTACCTACAGTAATACGCACCACCAGTTCACCGCCATCGCTGCCATAGGTAAGCTGTCGTTTATACTTCTGCATCAGCGTTGTCAGTTTCGCCATGTCCATACCGGTATCCGGCTCAAACAGCAGCGATACGATTCCGCCTTTTTGTTTTAGACTGCGAATCCCAATATCAAAGCAATAGGTTTTTAATTCCGCAATACGCAGCAGGTTCCATGTTTCATCGGGAATATCACCAAAGCGGTCAATCATTTCGTCTTCCAAAAGATGAATGCGGCTAATCCCCTTCGCCTGCTGAATGCGCTGATAAAAGCCCAGTTTTACAGCACTGTCTCGAATATAATACTCGGGAATAAAGGCACTGATTTGCATATCGATCTCTATTTCACGGCGTTTTCCGCTTTTTTCACCTTTCAAAGCACGAATCGCTTCATCCAGCATGGTACAGTATAAATCAAAACCTACCGAGGCTACATGGCCATGCTGTTCAGCACCCAGCAAATTGCCTGCTCCGCGAATTTCAAGGTCGCGCATAGCAATCTTAAACCCGGAGCCTAATTCTGTATACTCCCGAATAGCCGCCAGACGTTTTTCTGCCAGCTGGCTTAAGCTTTTATCTTTTTTGTAAGTAAGATACGCATAGGCAATGCGATTGCTTCGCCCTACACGGCCACGCAGCTGATACAGCTGTGACAAACCCATTTTATCGGCTTCATCTACAATCATAGTATTCGCATTGGCAATGTCCAGCCCGGTTTCAATAATGGTGGTGCACACCAGCACATCCGCTTTGTGCGCAATAAAATCCATCATAATCTGTTCCAGCTCTTGTTCTTTCATTTGTCCATGACCTACAAGGATTCTGGCTTCCGGCACTAAAAGCCCGATTTCCTCAGCAAGACGCGCAATATCCTCTACTCGATTGTGCACCACATACACCTGACCGCCTCTGCCAAGTTCACGCCGAATGGCATCTTTCATCAATTCCGGTGTACGTTCTACAATATATGTCTGAATCGGATAACGATCTTGTGGCGGTGTTTCAATTACACTCATATCTCGAATCCCTACCAGCGACATATGCAGTGTGCGGGGAATTGGTGTGGCCGATAACGTAAGTACATCTACCAAAGAACGCATTTCTTTAATTTTTTCTTTATGCGTTACGCCGAAACGCTGTTCTTCATCAATAATCAGTAAACCTAAATCATGAAATTCTATGGTTTTACTTAATAATTTATGTGTGCCTACTACAATATCAACACTGCCGGATTTGAGCCCATCTTTTGTCTCTTTCTGCTGTTTAGCCGTTGCAAAACGGGACAGCATATCTACCCGCACACCATATGGTGAAAATCGTTCTAAAAATGTATTATAATGCTGTTGTGCCAATACTGTAGTCGGCACTAATATTGCCACTTGTTTGCCATCATTTACAGCCTTAAACGCTGCGCGAATTGCCACTTCTGTTTTGCCATAGCCTACATCACCGCAAATCAGACGATCCATTACAGTAGAAGACATCATATCTCGCTTTACATCTTCGATCGCTCGCAGCTGGTCTTCCGTTTCCACATACGGAAACGCATCTTCAAATTCTTTCTGCCACTGATCATCTGGAGAAAACGCATAGCCTTCCTGACTTTTACGTTTGGCATAAATCTCTAAAAGACCTTCTGCCAGCTGTTCAACAGATGCTTTAACTTTATTTTTTGTGCGCTGCCATTCACTGCCGCCCAGCTTGTTTACCCGCGGCGCAGCACCTTCTTCTACAGTATATTTCTGTAATAAATCAAACTGCTCTACAGGAATATATAGTTTGCCATCATCAGCATATTTAATAATCAGGTAATCTCGCTCCACATCCTGCACTTTTAAACGTTCTACACCCATATAACGCCCGATACCGTGATTCAGATGCACCACATAGTCACCTATTTTCAAATCATCCAAATGGGTAATTTTTTGTCCATCCTCCTGAAAGAATTTCTTGTTTACCCGTTTTTTCTGCTGCTGAAATACCTCTGTTTCACTCAAAAGAATCAGACGGCTCTGCGGAAATCGCGCGCCATGACTGATATTGCCATAGGCCAGATAAATTTTTCCCGGATCAGCCTGATAACGATCGGCAATCCAACTACACAAAATATCGTGATCGCTTAACATCTGCTGCAGCCGTAATGCCTTTGAGGCAGATGTCAGCAATATCAGAATACTGTAATTTTGTTTCTGCCAGTTCTGCAGTTCTTCTATCAGCATTTGCGGATTGCCAAAAAATGATGGAATCGCCTGGCAATCAATAGATTGTCTGCTGTCCTGCTGCTGAAAAATCGATTGCTTTGGTAAAAGAGAAAAACAGATATGCACAGTCTGCTCTACCATATGTGCCAGATCGGACAAATCCCAGAAATATTCTGCCTGGCCAGGCAGCACCCCACCTTTTATCAGCAAATCACTAAAACTCTGGCGCCGTTCTTTCTCCAAATACTCCTGAGCTTCCTGTATGCGATTCGCTTCATCCAGCACCAGAAATAAATTATGCCCCATATAATCCGTCAGGTTTGCACCTTCGGGATAAAAGAAGGTCTGATACTGTTCCAGTCCTGTAAACGATACATTTTGCTGTAAACGTTCTAATAGTTCCCCCATTTTGCCTTGCAGGCGTTCTACCGGTTCCCTGTCTTTTTTGCGAGAAAGGCTCCCCACTTGCAATGCAAACTGCTCACGAATTCTGGCAATACCGCTTTCTTTTACACCTTGCATCAAGAAAAATTCGCTGCCCGGCACAATCCACGCAGACTGAATTTTTTCAATAGAACATTGACTTGCTGTTTCAAAAAAGCGAATGGAATCAATTTCGTCATCAAAGAATTCTAAACGCAGCGGATTTTTGTAATATGGAACAAAAATATCAAATATTCCGCCTCGGACAGAAAACTGCCCCGCTTGTTCTACCTGTTCCACATATTCATAGCCAAAGGAGATTAAATGGGTTTTCAAGGCTTGCTGTTCTAAAATCATACCCACACGCAGTTCCATCATCCCTTGCAGAAAATCCCCTACAGATAATAATTTTTTGCTTAGACCTTCAATCGTGGTAATCACCGCAAACTGCTTTTGCTTTTCCAGAGTCAGCTTTGCTAATACTTCCAGTCGTTTTTGTTCCAGTTCTCCACTTTGGGCAATAACTTCATACGGAATCATTTCCAGTGCCGGGAAATACAATACCTCATGCGCTGTAAGCAGCTGCGCAAAATCTTCCCACAATTCCTTAGCACGTTTTTCTGTATCGCAAACTACCAGCAGATTTTTCTGACTATACTGTTTTGCCAAAGAAGCAGTTACAAGCATTCGCTGCCCTTCATAAAGACCATATATGCTAACTTCATTGTCATCTTGCAACAGCTGCCGAATCTTTTGCAGCTCTGGATCCGCGTTTAAAAAGTCCAACAAATGTACATTGCCGGCATTGCTATTTTTCATTTTGGCTTCCATATCCTGTCCACCTCAATCTATTATTTTATTAAGTGCGTTCATTTTGCTTTACTATTATATTGATTCATAGCCGGTGCAATACCTTGCTGCAGCCACATTTTTACTGCATCTACAGAAAGCGCAACTGCCTCATCAATCAGCTTTTTATCTGTCCCGGCAAAAGGAGTCAAAACATAATCTTTTGTTTCGTTTTTACCTCGTCCAATGCCGATTTTCAAACGGTCAAAATCATTTGAATTCAAATGCGCAATAATATTTTTGATACCATTATGGCCTCCGGCTCCACCACCCTGTTTGAAGCGCAGCTGCCCCGGAGGCAAGTCCAAATCATCATGAATTACCAGTAAATCATCAATTTTATCTTTATAATAATTCAAAAGTTCCATAACCGCCTGTCCGCTTAAATTCATATACGTTTGCGGTTTTACCAGTAAAATTTTTTCACCGTCCCATGTAGTCATTTGGGTAAATGCCTGGCACTGTCGTTTTTCTACTGATACATTTAATTCATCGGCAATGGCATCCACCACCATAAAGCCTACATTATGTTTTGTTTGTGCATATTCTTTACCCGGATTTCCTAAACCAATAATCATTTTCATATAATATACCCCATTTTTCTGAATTTTATATAACGCAGTTAAGCCGAGAAATGATTTACTGTGTATGCATCACAGCAGATTCCTCGACTTTATTTATATAATACTTCTCTATGTACTTTTTTATTCTGTATCAAACGTTATTTTCCTCTGCCCAACGTCTAATCCGGCAACACTGCACAAAATATTTTAGCAGCAATACAAGAACAGGGGCAAATACAATCTGCCCCTGTTTCTTTATTATATGCAGTTTTTTGCACTTAGAATAATTCGCTAACAGAACTTTCTGTATGAATTCGATAGATTGCTTCCCCAATGATAGGTGCAACAGACAGCACTTTGATTTTGTCGCATTTTTTATCGCCCAAAGGAATGGTATTGGTGGTAACCAATTCCTGAATCGGAGAATTTTCAATACGTTCAATTGCAGGGCCGGACAATACAGGATGTGTACAGCATGCATCGACACATTTAGCACCTCTGTCAATCAGAGCCTGTGCACCGTGAGTAATGGTACCTGCTGTATCAATCATATCATCCACTAAAATTACTTCTTTACCTTCAATGTCACCGATAATGTTCATTACTTCAGAAACATTTGGCATTGGTCTTCTCTTATCGATAATAGCCAGCGGTACACCAATCTGTTCAGCCAGATTTCTTGCTCTTGCTACACCACCCATGTCTGGGGATACAACAACCAGATTATCTTTGTCTTTATGTTTGAAATATTCCGCCAAAATCGGCAAACCAAACAGGTTGTCTACAGGCATATCAAAGAAACCCTGAATCTGCATTGCATGTAAGTCCATCGCTAAAAGACGGCTTGCACCTGCTTCAGTAATCATATTTGCTACCAGTTTTGCTGTAATTGGCTCACGACCACGAGATTTTCTATCCTGACGTGCATAACCATAATAAGGCAACACAGCAGTGATACGGCTTGCAGATGCACGACGCAATGCATCAGTCATAATTAATAATTCCATTAAATTATCATTTACCGGACTGCAGGTCGGCTGAATGATATACGCATCACAGCCACGAACACTTTCATCAATAATTAAACTAATTTCACCATCACTGAAATGTTTTACTTTTGCAGCACCAAGCTTCACACCTAAATAATCAGCAATCTCCTGGGCCAATTCAGGATTCGCATTACCGGTGAACAATTTCAGATTTCCAATTTCTCTTTTTGTATCAGACATTCTGTTCTCCTCCAATCAGTTAAGTAACTATATTAATAATACCGAATTTAGACGATAAACTCAACCATTATTTGTCGATATCTGAAGAAAAAATAAAAGTTTTTGCAGAAAGCAGATTATTTTTTCTTTTTCAGCGCTTGTCGTTTGCTCCAGTCGGCTTTTAGACGCAATTCGCCGCGTACAACCGCCAAAGTATCAGCAGGCACATCTTTTGTAATCGTAGACCCGGCACCAATAAAAGCCTTTTCCTCAACGACTACCGGAGCAACAAGATTTGTATTGCTGCCAATAAAAGCATTGTCTTTGATCGTTGTCTGGTATTTATTTACGCCATCATAGTTGCAGGTAATTGTACCGCAGCCAATGTTCACACTGCTTCCTACAACAGCAT
>JAGARS010000079.1 GCA_017622155.1 Peptococcaceae bacterium | reverse complement strand
CCTTATCTCCCGGCAAAAGCTGGCTAAACACCCGTGTAATGCCCAGCTGTGCAGCTGTCTGGTTTGCCGTGTTCTCATGATCGCCGGTGAGCATAACAATGTCAGCTACACCTAATGCTTTCAGCTGTGCTACCATCTCTTTCGCATCCGGTTTGATTTCATCGGCAATAACAATCCAGCCCGCAAAGTTATCATCTACTGCAGTATAAACAATGGTATGCACGGTATCTATTTCTGCACACATGATTTTATTTTCCTGCATAAGCCGATAATTTCCGACCAATATACGACGGCCATTTACAGCAGCAGAAATGCCATGCCCTGCAATTTCCTCTGCATTCTGCAGCGCATTGGCAGAAATATGCTGTTTGTTGGCTTTCCGAATTGCTTCTGCGATAGGATGATTAGAAATACTCTCTGCGCATGCGGCATAATAAAGAAGCGCTTCTTCTGTACAGTTCACTGCATGTACGTCTGTCACAGAAAACTGCCCCTTTGTCAATGTGCCGGTTTTGTCAAATACCGCTGTCTCTATCTGGGCCAAAGCTTCCAGATAATTACTGCCTTTTACCAGGATGCCATGCCGTGAACATACGCCTAAACCGCTGAAAAATGTCAACGGAATCGAAATTACCAACGCGCACGGGCAGGAAATTACCAGAAATACCAGCGCACGATATACCCATCCGCTAAAGGGCTCATGCAGAATCATCGGCGGAACAACTGCTAAAAGCGCTGCGATAATAACCACAATCGGTGTATAGTATCGAGCAAATTTAGTGATAAAGTTTTCGGTTTCCGCTTTCTTGCTGCTTGCGTTTTCAACCAAGTCAAGAATTTTTGCTACGGTTGAATCTTCATATTCTTTTTCAACAGCAACCAGCAGCACACCGGACGTATTGATACAGCCGCTCATGACAGGATCCCCCGCTGCAACTTCGCGCGGCATCGATTCCCCGGTTAAAGCTACGGTGTTCAAAGCCGAATGCCCTTCCAGCACAATCCCATCCAGCGGAATCCGCTCACCTGGACGTACTTGAATAATATCCCCTATTACAACATCTTCCGGCTCCATCGATATAAACTGCTCGCCTTCTTTTACATGTGCCACTTCCGGCTTGATATCCATCAAGTCAGCAATGGAACGACGCGAGCGCTGTACCGCATAATCCTGAAACAGCTCACCCAGCTGGTATAAAAGCATTACCATAACGCCTTCCGGATATTCACCTACACAAAAGGCTCCGATTGTAGCAATAGTCATGAGGAAATTTTCATCAAATATTTGACCACGCACGATATTTTTAACTGCACGCAAAAGCACTTCGCCGCCAACTGTCAAATAAGCTAAGAGATATATACCAAACTGCAGTATTTCACCGGTTCCCAAACATAGAGCCACCAAAAACAGCAAAGTACTGACACCGATTTTTAATAAGGCCTTCTTCATTTCTGATGTAAACCGTTCTTCTTTTTTAAGCTGTGTTGATTCCTGTGCTATCAAAGCTTCATGGTGATGTTCATGCGGCGCATGCGCATGTGTTTCGTGCCCATGATGATGCTCGTGCCCACAGCTGCACTGCTCTCCATGATGGTGGGCATGCGGTGCATGCGTATGTGTTTCGTGCTCATGGCAATGCTCATGGCCACAGCTGCACTGCTCTCCATGATGATGTTCGTGCGGTGTAGAACGGTTCTTTTGTTTTTTTGCCTTTTCTGTGATTGTCACACCCGGCTCTACACGGTTTATCACTTTTTCCGCTTCTAACAAACCCTTTTGTAAGTGCGTCTCGTCTTCTGCTGTAACAATGACCTTTTGCGCCATAAAATCAATAATTACGTTATCAAAATAAGCAATTTCTTTCAAATGCCGTTCCAATTTCGCTGCACAGTTGGCACAATCCAGACCATTGATATGATATATACGTTCCATATGTCCAATCCTTTCTATCATTTTTGTATTGCCTTTTATATAATATATGAACACTATTTCATATATTCATTATATTCCAACAATTCATTTTGTCAATATGTAAAACTCCATAAAAAAAGAGCAACAGGAATATTTCCTGCTGCTCTTCTATTATCAGCTTGTTCAGCCAATATTCTATTATTCAATGATGCTGGATACTACACCAGAACCTACTGTACGGCCACCTTCACGGATAGCGAAACGTAAACCTTCTTCCATTGCGATGGTTGTGATCAGGTCGATTTCCATTTTGATGTTGTCGCCTGGCATTACCATTTCTGTGCCTTCCGGCAGTTTGATTACGCCTGTTACGTCTGTTGTTCTGAAGTAGAACTGTGGTCTGTAACCATCGAAGAATGGTTTATGACGGCCACCTTCTTCTTTTGTCAGTACATATACTTCTGCTGTGAATTTGGTGTGTGGAGTAATGGAACCTGGTTTTGCTAATACCTGACCACGTTCGATTTCTTTTCTGTCTACACCACGCAGCAGTGTACCGATGTTGTCACCTGCTTCTGCCTGATCCAGCAGTTTGCGGAACATTTCTACACCTGTACATACTGTTTTCTTGATTTCTGGTGCGATACCTACGATTGCCAGTTCGTCACCTACTTTTACTACGCCGCGTTCTACTCTACCGGTTGCTACTGTACCACGACCGGTGATGGAGAATACGTCTTCTACTGGCATCAGGAATGGTTTGTCTACTGCACGTTCTGGTGTTGGAACGTATTCGTCTACTGCTGCCATCAGTTCCATAATTTTATCTGCCCATGGACCTGTTGGATCCTGCAGTGCCTGATAACCGGAACCTCTTACTACTGGAATTTCATCGCCTGGGAAGTCATATTCGCTTAACAGTTCACGAATTTCCATTTCTACTAATTCTAATAATTCTTCGTCGTCTACCATATCGCATTTGTTCATCCATACTACGATATATTTTACGCCTACCTGACGAGCCAGCAGGATGTGTTCGCGAGTCTGTGGCATTGGACCATCAGCTGCACTTACTACCAGGATTGCGCCGTCCATCTGTGCTGCACCTGTGATCATGTTTTTTACATAGTCAGCGTGACCTGGGCAGTCTACGTGTGCATAGTGACGGTTTACAGTTTCATATTCAACGTGTGCAGTATTGATTGTAATACCACGTTCTCTTTCTTCTGGTGCTTTGTCGATGTTTGCGAAGTCTTCTGCTTTTGCCAGACCTCTCTGTGCTAATACGTTTGTAATAGCTGCTGTTGTTGTTGTTTTACCATGGTCTACGTGACCGATTGTACCAATGTTTACATGTGGTTTGGTACGTTCAAATTTAGCTTTTGCCATTTTTCTCTTCCTCCTATATTAAATCGCGGGGTTATTAGCCTCTGCGTTTTGCGATAATTTCTTCGCTTACGGATTTTGGAACTTCTTCGAAGTGGTCAGACTGCATTGTGTACAGACCACGGCCCTGTGTTTTAGAACGCAGGTCGGTTGCATAGCCGAACATTTCAGACAGTGGTACAAAACCTCTGATGATCTGAGCGTTACCTTTAGCTTCCATACCTTCGATTCTACCACGGCGGGAGTTCATATCACCCATTACATCACCCATGTATTCGTCTGGGATTGTAACTTCGATTTTCATGATAGGTTCCAGCAGAACTGGATGTGCTTTCTGAGCACCTTCTTTGAATGCCATGGAACCTGCAATTTTAAATGCCATTTCAGAGGAGTCAACTTCATGGTAAGAACCGTCTACCAGAGTAGCTTTGATGTCTACCATTTCATAGCCTGCTAAAATACCATTCTGCATTGCTTCACGGATACCAGCTTCGATTGGAGCGATGTATTCTTTTGGAACAACACCACCAACGATTTTGCTTTCAAAGATGAAACCGGAACCTGGTTCCAGTGGTTCTAATTCAACTACAGCGTGACCATACTGACCACGACCACCGGACTGACGTTTGAACAGACCTGTAGCTTTTACTGCATCACGAATTGTTTCTTTGTAAGCAACCTGTGGTTTACCAACCTGGCATTCTACTTTAAATTCACGTTTCAGACGGTCAGCGATGATATCCAGGTGTAATTCACCCATACCAGCGATAATGGTCTGACCTGTTTCCTGATCAGTGTATGTTTTGAAGGTTGGGTCTTCTTCAGTCAGTTTAGCCAGAGCAATACCCATTTTTTCCTGGTCAGCTTTTGTGCTTGGTTCAATAGCAATGTTGATAACTGGTTCTGGGAATTCCATGGATTCCAGAATAATTGGAGCTTCTTCTGCACACAGTGTATCACCTGTACCGGTGTCTTTCAGACCAACAGCAGCAGCGATGTCACCAGCGTAAACCATTTCGATTTCTTCTCTGTGGTTTGCATGCATCTGCAGAATACGACCAATACGTTCTCTCTTACCTTTTGTGGAGTTCAGAACATAAGTACCGGATGCTAATGTACCGGAGTATACACGGAAGAATGTCAGTTTCCCTACATATGGGTCTGTCATGATTTTGAATGCCAGAGCACTGAATGGCTCTTTATCGCTTGCATGACGTTCTTCTTCTGTACCGTCTTCCAGAGTACCTTTGATTGCAGGAATATCAGTTGGAGCTGGGCAGTATTCAACTACTGCGTCCAGTAACATCTGTACACCTTTATTTTTGAAGGAGGAACCGCAGAATACTGGAATCATTTTTACTTCACAAGTAGCTTTACGAATAGCACCTTTGATTTCAGCGATTGTCAGTTCTTCGCCTTCCAGATATTTCATCATTAATTCTTCATCAGTTTCAGCAACAGCTTCTACTAATGTTTCTCTCAATTCAGCAGCCTGATCAGCATAATCAGCTGGAATTTCAACTTCATTGAAAGTACCTTTGTCATCTATAAACATATGTGCTTTCATGGTAATCAGGTCAATGATACCTGTGAAGTTGTCTTCAGCACCGATTGGCAGCTGCATTGCAATTGCATTGTGGCCTAAACGTTCTCTGATCTGTTCAACAACACTCAGGAAGTTTGCGCCGGTTCTGTCCATTTTATTTACATAAGCCAGTCTTGGTACGCCGTATGTGTCAGCCTGACGCCATACAGTTTCAGACTGCGGCTGTACACCACCTACTGCACAGAAAACCCCAACGGAGCTGTCCAGTACGCGCAGGGAACGTTCTACTTCTACAGTGAAGTCTACGTGACCCGGGGTGTCGATGATGTTCAAACGGTGACCCTGCCATTCAGCTGTTGTAGCAGCGGAAGTGATTGTGATACCACGTTCCTGCTCCTGAACCATCCAGTCCATTGTAGCTGCGCCATCATGTACTTCACCGATTTTGTGTACGCGACCGGTGTAGTACAGAATACGTTCGGTAGTGGTTGTTTTACCAGCATCGATGTGTGCCATGATACCAATATTTCTGGTTTTTTCTAAAGGAAAGGCTCTACCCATCGTTTTTTCTCCTTACGCTAAGTTAAAAAGTGAAATCCTACCAACGATAATGTGCGAAAGCTTTGTTTGCTTCTGCCATTTTGTGTGTATCTTCTTTTTTCTTAACAGCGCCACCCATGTTGTTAGCGGCATCCATTAATTCGTTAGCCAGTTTTTCGGTGATTGTTTTTTCGCCTCTTTTACGAGCGAACATTACAATCCAACGAATCCCCAGTGTCTGACGACGATCTGCTCTTACTTCGATTGGCACCTGATAGTTAGCACCACCTACACGACGAGCTTTAACTTCTAATACAGGCATTACATTTTTCAGAGCTTCTTCGTAAACTTCTAAAGCATCTTTACCTGTTTTTTCTGCAATAATATCAAAAGCTCCATATACTGCTTTTTCAGCTGCACCTTTTTTACCGTCTAACATGATCTGGTTGATCAGTTTGGTAACTTTTTTACTATTGTAAATTGGGTCAGCTAATACTTCTCTTTTTGGAGCTGCACCTTTTCTGGACATATTATCCCCCTCTCTGCCTTGATTCAAACAGCAATCTTAATTATTTTTTGTTTGCTTTTGGTCTCTTTG
>JAGARS010000078.1 GCA_017622155.1 Peptococcaceae bacterium | reverse complement strand
CTTAAATAATGTGCTGCTTGCATCGGCCCTGTCATTCGCCAATAATAACCTTTCATGTCCTTTCCTCTTGTAAAGCCCAATCTCTGCAGTTCTTTACTGAGTGCAATCTGTGTTACAGGTTTTTCACCGTTGTACTGGCACCATGTTTTGTACTGCTCATATACATTTTTGGCATACACTTTCCCGTTGTCATCTCGTTTGTAATATTCCTCTGCAAACTGCTGAAACACATCCTGCTCGCCGATATAAGCATCGGTGGCTTGTGCAATGCAATCCGGCTTGTCCAGCCCCTCTGCCTTGTACATAGCATAGCCTTCTGCCAGCCAGTTCAAGATACCGGAGGCCTCAGCTCGAAATACCTGCGGCAATGTCTTATCGGGATGTTCTACATAATGTTCAAAGGGAATCAACACAAATCGGCGACGAATCCCTTCATCAAAGCCAGTCAGCTCCGGTGCATTGTTGGTACTGAACCATAAGATATAGGTAGGCTGATACTCTACACTTGCCCCGTATAATGGTCTGCAGCTAATCTTGCCGCCATCGGTGATGCTTTTTACAAAGGCTTCGTTGAGCACGGTGTTTTTGCTAAACTCACCGGTATATACAAAGCGACTGCCACGCATGCGGTACAGCTCTTTGCTCGTCTCACTGCTGCCATCCCCTCGTCTGTTCATACTGATAATGGCACTGTCAATCTTACAGGCATAGTCCCCGGCAACTTCCGCCAGTGTATTGATAAACAGGCTCTTACCGTTTTTACCGCTGCCCAGCAAGCAGAATACCACCTGCTCAGAAATATCCCCGGTCAAGACAGAATACCCCGCTGCTTTCTGCAAATAGCGGTACAAGCCAATATCACCTTCTACACACTCCATAACAAACTGTTCCCATCGCGGGCATTCTGCCTCGCAATCATACTCTGCTCCGGCTGTACGGGTAATGTAGTATTCCTTGCGGTTTGCCACACAGCTTAATGTTTCGACATCAAATATAGCATTTGGCATATGAAACAAATTATCGTATCGGTCAAAGCTGTCCGCCGTAATGGGCACCTCTTTCTGCGCCATACCGATACAGCTTTTCAGCACAGACAGATTCCCGATATTACGCAGCCCTCGCTCCAGCTTGGATACAGTGCCCTTCATCTGCCCGAACCGGTCAATGGCTCTGTAAAACTGCAGCTCATGGGCATAGGAATTGTGTACACTCTCGTAGGCCAGTTTCTCTACCAGAAGCTCCTCATCCACCTTCCAGCTCATATCCGGCTGGCAGATATACCACTGCTTTTCTCCGGCACAATAACGCACATCATCGCCATACACATCCAGAAAGCGTCGCGCATTTCCGGTATCATTGTCCTCATAGCCCTGCAAAGTTTCCGGCGGTGCACCGGCAACACCCAAATGCTCATACACCATAGACACCTGTGCCTCTTCCCTTGGCATCAACATACCATAATTCTTTTCCTTTCTCACCTGCTCTACGGCAGTCTCTTCTGTTGTCATAAAACGCTCCTTTCTTTTTGTAAACTGCACAGCACAGAAACTGTGATACGAATTATAGTATAGAACATGCATTCGATTATGTCAATATAAAAAAAGCAAGGTATTTTTCAACCTTGCTCTGATTATACATTTATCGACGACCGGCTCCGCCTCCGCGACTGGAGCCCCCGCCAAATCCTCCACCGAAACCGCCTCGCCCAAATCCACCTGACGAACCACCAAATCCTCCGCCAAATGAACCGGTGCGTCTGCCTGCCCCGCCTCCACGGCTAGAGCCTCCACCAAAGGAACTTGGTCCGGACTGGCGTGATGACCGCGGCGTCCCCATATGGCCCGTCGGCACAAATATGCTCCTGCGTGTAGAGCGTCTGTTATCATCATCCATATCATAATACGTACCGCCGCCGGAGCCGCCCGGAGGTCTGCGATTGTTCTTGTTTTTCCGATCTTTCCGGCGATTATTCATACTAATCAATATCACAATAATAATCAGCACAAAAATGACAACTGCTAAAGAAATACCATCGTCATTTTTTGATGCACTGTTATTTATACTGCTGTTTTCGTTACCGTTCTGACTATTTTGCCCGACATAAGCGGCGTGGTCATCATACCAGGTCAAAAATGCATCAAACACAGCTCTGACCCCGGCATCATAATTCCCCACTGCAAAGTCCGGCTCCAGATAGTCATACAGCATATCGCCCAATGTGCCGCTAGACAATATGCCTTCCAGCCCTTCGCCCTGCATAGCATAGTAGTTTTCCTCTCCAATGGCTAACAGCAGCAAAAGCCCGTTATCATACGCTGCATCGCCAATACCCCAGTCATTGAAAATGGTATAGGCATAATCCTCTATTTCCATACCGTCCAGAAAATCTACGGTTACGATGACAATCTGTGCACCGGTAGCTTCGCATAGTTTCCGGTTTTCAGCAATGATATACTGTTCTGTTTCTTCGGTCAATACATTGGCATAATCGCCCACATACACGCTATCAGGCGCGTCCACCACAGCCCAAGCACTGCCGCAGCAGAAAAACAGACTGAAGCAAACTGCCAACAATACAGCAGCAATTACTTTATTTGATTTGTTTTTTACGAATTTCATCGGCATCACCTATCGAAAAGACTCCAGCTTTGGCACGCCTGTCAGTTGGGCAAGTATATTAGCCGGAAATTTTCCTAATACTTCTGCGTTATATTGGTCAACTTTTTCGTTGTACTTGCTGTGCCCGATAATCTGGTTGTAAGATGCCAAGTCGGTGCGAATCTGGGTGCAGTATCGATCGTCAGTAACAGACAATCCCAAATAGAGACCCTGTAATTTCAGATGCATATGTTCAGTAGCTGCTGTAAGATTTTGATTCGCCTTTGCTTTCTCATTCGCGGTCTGAGCATTACGCAGCTCATCAATGGCAGATTCCAAAACCAGCAAATCAGGATCATCCGGTGATAGATACCGTATTACGTATTTTTTTAGTATAATAATAATTAATAATTGCATAAGGAGGACGAAAGAAGAGTTATGAATAGTAGTAATGTTGACTACAGTAAAAAAGTTGTAGAAATGAAGAAAATTACTAAAAAGTTCGG
>JAGARS010000077.1 GCA_017622155.1 Peptococcaceae bacterium | reverse complement strand
TTTACTTTCCGCCATTTCACATTCCTCCTTTCTGAAAAAATCTACGGGTTGCCGAGGACGTCAACCCCTACAAATACCCCAATCCGTATTATTGTAGGGGACCGTGCCCTGATACAGCAGCGGATATTTCGTGATTCGCACGGCGCAGGTGATGGTATCCAAGCCAAGAATCACGAAATCATCCGTTGTTATACGTATGGGTTGTCCCTTGCGACATGGTTATCATACCGCGTTTTGATGTTTCTCTCAAAAATGCTAATCCGCATTTCGCAGCAATTAACCAAATCTATCTGCTGATTAGCAAATATTTTTGCATATTAACCAAAAGTCAATGTGCATTAACCAAAAGAAAATAATCTATTTATTTTTCTATGGTCTTTGCTTTAACTGCTAAAATTGCACATAAAAAACGGAATGTCTTTTTCGACATCCCGTAATCTGTTAAGCCGGTTTATGCAGTTGTGCAGCTTCCCACAACAGCTGCGTTTTCATCTCTTTGGTTAAATTTAAATTGGCCCATAAGGTGCGCGTGGTATCATATACAGTAATATAGGTGCCGCCGCTAAAATATACACGGTTTCCACTGCTGCAGGGAATTACATCCTCCACATAGCGCAGCACAAGATAACCTACCGTTCCATCCCCTTTGCTCAATTCGTCACGCCCCTTTACCGGCACAAGACAAAAGTCAGGCGAGGCCAATAGCGGTACCCTGCGTGCCTGTTTGCCTAAATATAATCGGCTTTGCCCGGTAAGTACATCTCTGCCTGTACGCAGATACCCCAGTAAATCATCCAGCACCCACTGCAAACGATAAGAGATGAACTCTTTAGCGTTATCTAAGTACGTAATTGCGGTACCATTGGTGCCATCCTCCAAATATGCAGGCATCAATGCGCAAATATCCTGCCATTCACGCTTATACCGCGGGATTGTCCATTTCGCTCCTGATTTGGAGCAGATTCTTGTTGCCAAATATATCACCGTCCATTTTGTTGAAATATGCCAATTGCCAAGCAATGCCGAATATTTGATTATTTGCACGGCGATGGTGATGGTATCCGAGCCAAAAATAATCAAATCATTCGGTATTGCGTAAATCATTCTACATTACGGAAAATAGACCTATCATGCCGATTATGCCGGCACCGACCCATGATAATATTCCCAATTGTCCCTGTATGCGTCCTCTACACACTGAATACCCCTGTATCTGAAATTGGCATAGATACCGTCAATATAGCTCCAGGTTACCCGGTCGGCATTGGCTGCCACGCCAAATACATAACGCAACAGCTCTGCCTTTGCAGCATCCAGTACCGCTATGGTGGTATCTGCATCCAGTTCCGCAATGCTGTGACTGTATTCAAATACCTGCTTGCGGTCATATTCGGTAGGCTGCTTATGCCCATAACGCACAAACAGCTCATCCGCTAAAGCATGGAATTTCGCATACTCCTCAGGGATGGTACGGTACTGATCCTCAAAAATGTGGATAACTTCACGCGCCCATGCGTGTTCTTCCTCCTCACCACCATCACCACTGATTGTATCTAATACATCACAGTCACTATCGCAATCACATTCACAGTCACAATCACTTTCACATTCACTATCAGCTTTTTTTGCTTTTTCTTTTTTTCCAAAAAAACCATTTGGTTTTTCTGTTTCTTCTGCATGCGCATCATTCGGGAGGCTGTGGGCAGCCTCCCCTACAGGTTCATCACAGGATACGGTGTCGTTTTTACGCGGTCTGCCGCCTTTTTTGCCGTTTTCAGCTCGTTTTTTACACGTTTCTTCATATTTTTTATAGTCTTTATCCATTTGCTGACGAATAAATGAAAACACCATACTTACCATTGGGTCTGCCGGATCGTCCACATTCTGCTCATTGGCATACAGCAAAATGGTACGAAACAACTGCCCTGCCTGTGTATCGTTCAGCTTTTGCACCTGCTCAATATATTCATTGTTTAAAATAAATGTCGCTTTGTCTGTTACTGCCATTGTGATCTCCTTTCCGGGGCAGCCAATCGGCGCCCCAATCATCAAATTATTTAACAACATCTTTTTGCAAGATTTAGCCCGCCTTATTTGCCTGACAGTTTGCTTTGCGTGCCTCGCTGTCACGCTTTATTTTCGCCTGCTGTTTCGCTACTTCTTTTTTTGCTGCCTCTCTCGCATTGATGATTTCCTTTTGTGCCATCACTTTGTGAATAAAATAAGCCTGCCCTTTTGGGGTAATGCGAATCGTATAGGTCATGCGTGTCTTGCCGCAGCCGTTTACCATCACAGTGCGTTTCAGCTCCATCACACCCAGTTCCATGCTTTTCTGCGTAGGGCGATTGGTGCCGCAGGCCATACGCGCCACATAGCCGTTGTCTCTGAGCCACTGGTACAGCCGATGCTCCCCAGTCTCCACACCGTTTTGTTTCAGCACAATGGCCAAATCACTGACACGAATCCCATCGGAGGCAGCCAGCATTGCATCGGCAAACAGCAGCTTGTGTTCTGCCTCAAGCTTTGCTTCTGCCTGTTCCCGCAGCTCACACTCTGTGTGTAACGCTTCCAAAGCCTGAATGGCAATCATAATTGTATCGCAAACCTGATTTTCACTGTATGTCATGTTCGTTACTCCTCTCATTCATTTCATTTCCTTCATAGGGATTGATTTCTGCGTTTTGTCATTTGTCAGATCCTCTACCGCTACATGCAGCACAGCCGCCAGCTTCACAATATTGCTGTACCGTGCCATCACACCCTGGGTTTCATAGGCTGCGATACTTCTCTGCGACAGCCCTGCCCGTTCAGCCAGTTCCTCTTGCGTAAGACCGCTTTGCATTCGCGCTTGTTTCAGTTTCATCGAAAATTCCATGTACTCCATCTCCTCTTACATCAACACTGCTACTACATACTCTACCTTTACTTTTTTACGATTCTTATGCGCATAAATCGAACATCTGTTTTAATTCTAACACGATATCGGTATATGTCAATGAAGTTTGCTATATTTTTATTCGGCACAACAAGGTATTTTCAGACACAAAAAAGACACCACACAATTGTGTGATGCCTTTGGTGCAATTACGGCGGGGCGCTGTCCCCAGCGCCCCGTTAAAAAAAATTTCATTCTGTTTTTATTTCACAATAATTACCTTGCGTTCATCCCCCACCCACAGCACATACGCATCCATCATATCTGCCACATATGCCACAGGCACCAGGGTACGGCCGTTTTCAATGATTGGCTGTGTGCCGAAGCCCGGAATCGGGGTATCTACCGGCATGAACAGCTTCTCACCGCTTGGCAGTGTCACCACTACAGTGCGTGTATCGCCAATCCATTCCACACCGCAGCCCATATGGTGCAGTACAAACGCTGCCGGCACCAGTGTGCGGCTGCCTACAATACGGCTTGGTACATCTTTTTCCACCGATTTGTCGTTTACCTGTGCAATGGTGGAATCAATGGTGAGCACAATTTCCATAAGGTCAGCCTTTTCTACCAGCACATAATTGCCCGGCATATTGGTATATGCGGTGAATGTGCCGTTTTCGGCATCATAGCTGCCGCCTACGTATGTGAGCTTGGTATTGCCGGTTTCATCTTCCGTTACCAGAGCCAAAGTCAGGCTGCCAATATCGGCAATATCTTTCATATCGTTCTTGCTTACCGGCACGGTAACACTCACAGGCTCTTCAAAGCGTTCTAACGGCTTATTATCCTCTTTCGCGGTAATCTGTACCGCACTGTCTTTGCCGCCGATGAGAGCCAAATTATCGTTGTCTGATACGATATCTTTCACATCGTTCAGGGTAGCTGTGGTAATGTTTTCCGCTTCCACGTTCACATCATCGCCCAGTGTATCAGGCACTGTGATTTCCACCTTGTCAGATACAGACGGTGTAGTTGGGATATATCCGCCATAGCTTGGGCGTGGTAACTCTTTGCAGCAAATGTCACACTTGTAATCCTGCGGTGTGGTGTCCACACATTCGCTCAACACAGCACCACATACATCGCAGTTGTGGTTGCTGTCAGCATCCGCACAAGCCTCTAACACTGCGCCGCAGCCATAATCACACACATGGTCTGCATCCTCACTGCTGTCTTCATGTGTACCATAATATTCGTCACAGCCGTAGTCGCAATCATGGTCTTTATCATTGTCTACACATTCACCAATTGCTACAGTACATCCATAATCACATGCGTGGTTCTTATCTGCATCTTCATGTGTACCATAATATTCGTCACAGCCGTAGTCGCAATCATGGTCTTTATCATTGTCTACACATTCACCAATTGCTACAGTACATCCATAATCACATGC
>JAGARS010000076.1 GCA_017622155.1 Peptococcaceae bacterium | reverse complement strand
AAGGCTCCATAATTGTCCCTGAAGTATACACGGCTAATACTGCATCATCATCTACTGCTGCGGATATCATGCTGCAATAAAGCTTCCCCGCATCGAATGCCGGCATTGTATCAGGCAGTACAGCAATCATCAAATGCGCCGTATGCTGTCTTGCTGCTGTCGCTGCCCCTTGCCATACCGCATGAACCGCTGCTGCCTCTGCCTCTGCATCCGGTATTGGCAAATCAATAAAGCTTATTGTCACCATGGCACCCGGCACATCCAGCATGAAATCCTGTATCAATACATCGCCTGTATGAGACGGCCACATTTCTATACCATATTGATGCCGTAACCGTTCTGACAATGTTTGTATATTATATCCCCTTTTCAGCAAAACAAATCCGCAAAAGCTCCCCGTAAAATTCTGTACTTCTGCCGCTGTATGCTCATGGGTCAATGCCAAATCCGGATTATAATCTATCTGCATATATTCTCCCGCCTTTTTTCTTTTTATCATTCCCAAATTCATTTTATGTACAAAACATTATAACACGGTTTTACTTTGAATGCAAAAATCTGAATCTTCTGTCAACGTTAATTTTTGAGCAATCTGGCGAAATCTTTGACGTTTTGCAATTCCGTATTCGACGCATAGTAATTGCAGGAGGTGAAAACCAGTGTATCATCGTTTTCAATTCAACCATAAACCTAAGAAAACGCACATCAAACTTCTATGTACAATCCTTCTCACAGTATGCATGATCAGCACACTGCTTATGTCCAGCCTGGTATCCAAATCTGAAACTGACAACGCAGCCGCATTATCATTTCCGGCATCTACACAGTTCATGGAACAGTTGGATACCAAATTCAGTATGCGATTTTTTCCAGGATTCTCCGCACAGGAAACAACAGGGCCGAATGAACCTCGCCTGCTGTACCCCGGCGGGCAGCCTGTGGGAATCCTATTGCGTACCGAGGGCATTCTTGTAGTCGGTTATTCACCGGTGCAGACAGAGCAGAAAGATATCTACCCCGCTGAATCAGCCGGCATCCAAGCCGGTGATGTCATCATCAGTGTAAACGACAAGCAAGTGGTACATGACGACGAGCTGGCTATGCTTGTTAATCAGTTAGGAACACAAGGCTCTGATATTACACTTGAAATACAGCGGCAGAATCGTACACTCAACAAAACTGTTTCCCCTGTATATTGTGAAGAAACCGACTCGTACAGAATTGGGCTGCTTGTTCGTGACAATGCCGGCGGTGTGGGCACTCTAACATTTGTGGAGCCTGCTACCATGCAGTATGGAGCTCTTGGACACATGATTGCAAACAGCGACACACAACGCAAGCTCAATATTTTAAACGGTAAGCTGGTAGCTGCGAACATTCATGGAATAAAAAAAGGCGTATCAGGAATTCCCGGAGAAAAAATTGGGCAGTTTGTCAGCAACGATGCTTTAGGAACCATTGAGCAAAATACTGCAGCAGGTATATTCGGCACGCTCTTAAACCGTGATATTTTGTCTCAGACAGTTGAAACAAAACCGTTGCAGATTGCTGATGCCAGCGAAGTACAACCTGGCTCTGCTGTCATTTATACCGCTTTAAACGGTACACAGGTACAAGCCTTTACAGTGGAAATAGAAAAAATAATGCCTTCTGCCCGTGACGGAAAAAGTCTGGTAATTCGTGTCACTGATCCAATACTGCTAGAACGTACAGGGGGAATTGTGCAAGGCATGAGCGGCAGTCCTATTATTCAAAACGAAAAAATTGTCGGTGCTGTTACCCATGTATTTATCAATGACCCTACTCGTGGTTACGGTATCCTTATTCGTGACATGTTAGACGAATTGTCTTAACAGTATTATTTGCAGCGTACACAAAAATATACCAATAACGATACAAAACACAACAAATACAAATATAACAATCGTCCGTTGGCATGGCAGAAAAAATTGCAGGGCTGACATCCCGGCTATCCGCATTTTTCGGAACACCGAGGATGTCAGCCCCTGCGTAATTATCAATAGCTTATTTAATTTGCACGACATTATCACATTGGTAAAAATGCCAATACACGTTCTACTACAAAAACAGCCGCAACTGCACCCAAAGCTACCGTTAACAAGCTGCGATTCCGGTATGCAAGAATTACCGCCACAATCAAGCCTGCCACTGCCGATGCCATTCCGGAAGTGGAATACAAAATTGCGGGTAAAGTCATCGCTGTTAATACCGCATACGGCATATAATACAAAAACGAACGCACAAATCTGCTGGTAATTTTTTTACGCATAAAGGTAAGCGGAATCATGCGAGGAATATATGTAACCAATGCCATCACAGCCACCGCTGTCAGTACATACCCGTAATTATACATCTGCTCCATTATGCATTCGCCTCCTCATCATCAACTACCGGCCACAGCACCGCAGCAATACTGCTGGCTGCTACCGCACAAATGATAATCATCCAGCCGCTTGAAATACCACTGAAAAACGGCACATAATATAATATGCAGCTTATCGCAGCCGCAATGGCTATTACCCATGCTACTGCACGTTCTGTACGAGCCGGTGGAATAATTACTGCCAAAAACATACCATAAATCGCAATACCTAAAGCACTGCGCACCATATCCGGCAATAACGACACTGCTGTAGCACCAATCAATGTGCCTCCGGACCATCCTAAAATCGGCAGTATCATTAAGCCCATAAAATATGCAAAACTGATATTGCCTTTTGTCTGCATACTTACACCGAATATTTCATCTGTAATCCCAAAGGACATCAGCATGCGCTTTGGAATCGATAAAGCCATGTCCACTTTTTGCGAAATGGAAAGCGACATCAGCATATAGCGCAAGTTGATTACAAATGTAGTAATTCCAATTTCAAGCAGACTTCCTCCACTGATAATCAGAGCCGTTCCTGCAAACTGCCCGGCAGAAGTCAGATTGGTCAGTGAAATTAGCACCGCAACCAGAAAAGACAAGCCATTTTCTGTACACATCATACCAAATGTAAAACCTACCGACACATATCCTAAACAAATAGGAATGCCGTTGTGCAGACCGCGAAAAAAATCTTCTTTTATATCCGTATTTGCTTCATTTATCTTAGATGTCATCATTTCATCACCGTTTTCAAAAAAGTCAAGATATAAAACAACTCACTGCCGCGGATTCTTCCACTGCAGTGAGCATTGTGTTTTTATAGATTCTAGTACTTTCCTTACAGTTTGTCAACCTCTATCCACTGTGTATACAGGACTTTAGCCTTCGTGCTGCCAAACTAGTCTTTGATTAACGCCACATCAGAACTGTGTACCAGATATGTTTTCCCATTTACTTTTACCTGCATCTGATCGCTGTTGTCATAATCTGTCCAGCTTTCCACTTCACCTCGCACAATGGTGCCATCCGGCAGCTGAATAATCGCTGTATCATACGCATAAGTCAAGTCAATCAGAGTACGATTATAAAACTCCGCATTAATCAGCACAGCTGCACCAATTATCAGTGCCAGTATCAATACGCCAATCAGAATCCATTTCACTTTTTTCATAATAATCATTACCTCCTTAACACAAATCCTTGCCAGTATTTATTATATCACACTTGTTTATTTTTTGCGATAGGTAATGAACGTACAATCCGGTACACCATCGGCACGGCCGTCATATTCTTTTCGCCATATTTCTTCGTATTGCGCCCAGTTTATATCCGGAAAATACGTATCCCCTTCCGGTGACAGCTGCACATGGGTAATATCCAGCACATCTGCCAAAGGCAATGCTTCCTGATACAGCCCTGCACCGCCAATGATAAAAATTTCAGCACAAGATGCCAGCTGCAGCGCATGCTGTAAAGAACGAGCCACCTTTGCTCCTTCTATTGCTGTGAGTGCAGCAGACACAATGATATTTTCCCGATTCGGCAGAATACGTCCGATACTTTCAAATGTTTTACGCCCCATAATCACCGTATGACCCGCAGTGAGTGATTTAAAATGAGCCAAATCCGCAGGAATCTCCCATGGGATTCTATTATCTTTACCAATCACTCCATTTTCAGCAATTGCCGCTATTATGTGTATCATCCTTGTCCCTCCCGGCATATGTAATGAAAAAAGAGCCGAAGCATCAGCCTCGGCTCTTTTGAAATTAACGACGTACTTCTTTGATTCTTGCAGCTTTCCCGTACAGGTCTCTCAGATAATACAGTTTTGCACGTCTTACTTTACCCTGACGTACTACTGTGATTTTATCTACACGTGGGGAATGGATTGGGAAACATCTTTCTACAGCTACGCCGTAAGCTACACGACGTACAGTGAATGTTTCGCTCAGGCCGCCGCCGCGACGTTTGATTACAACGCCTTCGAACGCCTGGATACGTTCTCTGTTACCTTCAACTACCTTAACGTCAACACGTACTGTGTCACCAGGTCTGAAGTCAGGAATATCAGATTTCAGCTGTTCCTGTTCAATACTTCTAATAATGTCCATACTCATAAAAGGTCTTCCTCCTTCCTCCTAGACGTTCTTATCTTACCCTTTGTAAAACAGCGGACCGTCCTTCTCACAACATGAAAAATTATAGCAAAATATATTTTTCAGTGCAAGTAAAATTTTCTGCATTTCATTTCATTTTTCATCAAGGATTCGTATTTCATTTATCAGAGGAACTTATGAGATAGAACTGTTTTAACAAGTCCATGGCGCCATAGACAATTTCACAAAATAGCCCTTGTCGTGCTGACACACAGGGCATTGCCCAGGCAGCTGCATGCCTCCATGAATATGTCCGCAGTTCAGGCACATCCACTGTTCCGCAGTTGTTTGCCCTGTTGTCATCTTGTCTGCCTGCTGTATGATATATTGGAACCGTTTCGCATGGGCATGCTCAATCTCTGCAATTTGGCGGAATGATGCTGCAATCTGCGGAAAGCCTTCCTGCTCCGCTGTCATAGCAAAAGCAGGGTACGCCTGTTCATATTCTTCCATTTCATTGTGTACTGCCCAGTCAAGCAAATCCCGTACCTGGTCTGATATATTTACCGGATAAGTACCATCAAGAGCAATATTTTCGCCGCTCAGCTGTTCTAAATGGTCGTAAAACACTTTTGCATGGGCACGTTCCTGATTGGCTGTAAACAGAAAAACCTGCGCAATATGATACTGGTTATTCTGCTCTGCCACCTCTGCCGCAAATGTATATCGATTCCGTGCCTGACTTTCTCCTGCAAAAGCTCTCATTAAGTTCACTTTTGTTTCACTGTTTTGAAATTCCATCTGATTGCCTCCCTTTCATATATAACAGTCTGATTTTTATAATCTGCTGCTATCTGGGAATAGTATGCAGCTTCTATATGTATTTTATACAAAATACTTTTGCACTTTTTCCCATATAGAGATAGAAACAAGATTGACTAATTCTCATATTTGCGGTACTATTGCTTTATTGAAAAGGAGGTCGTTTTTATGTCTGCTACCGAAGTGCAATTACAGCAATGGATGGATGAAATGCAAAGCTATCGTCTGCCTCGCTGGGAAGAGCTGCCGGATATTGAACTGTATATGGATCAAGTAATTACGCTGATTGAACGTTATCTGTTCCCTCTGGTAGATCACATTGACGGCGATAAAAATAAAGGTATTACCTCTGCCATGATCAACAATTACGTGAAACTCGGCATGATGCCAAAACCATACAAAAAGCGCTATGAACGGGTGCACCTGGCACATATGATTGTTATTACTGTATTGAAGCAGGTAATTCTGATTCCCGAAGTAAAACAAGGTATTTATCTGCAAACCATTATGAGCGGCAATATTGAAACTGCATACGATTTGTTCTGTGACGAACTGGAAGGCGCCATGCATTTAATGATTCGCCGTTATCGTTCCGATAAAAATCAGGCAGACACCATCACCGTTGATACTGTGGAAATCGAACGGCTGGGTCTGCATATGGCATGTGTTTCAGCGGCTAGCAAAATAATCACAGAAAAAGTGATTCATTTTCGTATGCAGGAATATGCAAAACATGTACCGGAACCCGTACTGGAATCATAATCATTCCAACACAAAATAATTATTTTATAAATTGAGGTATTCACTACTATGAATCAACACAAACATACATTGTCTCCACTTTCGAATCCATTGCTGCAGCTTTCCTTATCTATGTTTATTTTCGGCACCATCGGAATTTTTGTACGGCACATTCCGTTCCCATCCAGTGTAATCGCGCTGGCACGCGGCGGTATCGGTATGCTGTTTCTGCTTCTGGTGGTTTTGGTCAGCCGAAAGAAAATTTCCAAGACAGATATCAGACGAAATTTGATTCCATTATGTTTATCCGGTTTTTTCTTAGGGTTCAACTGGATTTTGTTATTTGAAGCATATCGATATACCACCGTAGCCACTGCTACATTGTGCTATTATCTGGCACCGGTGATTGTGATTCTGGTATCTCCTGTTATTCTGAAAGAAAAACTGACCGCAAAGAAGCTGATTTGCGTAGCAGTTGCATTGCTGGGTATGGTGTTTGTATCCGGCATATTAGAAACAGGGCTGCCAACTGTTGGTGAAAGCAAAGGCATTTTGTTCGGCATAGCCGCGGCATCATTCTATGCCAGTGTAGTATTGTGCAATAAGCACATTCACGACATTTCATCCTATGATATGACCATCATGCAGCTAGGCATTGCTACTGTAGTTCTATTGCCATATACACTGTTTACCGAATCCATTGGTGACTTGCAGTTTACCGCCGGTGCTTTAGGAATGCTCTTATTTGTAGCCATTGTGCACACCGGTGTAGCATATGCCTTGTATTTCTCGTCTATGCAAGGGCTCAGCTCTCATACCATTGCAATATTCAGCTATGTAGACCCAATTGTAGCAATCATATTATCTGCAATCCTGCTCCATGAGCCGATGGGCATCTTTGGTGTGATTGGGGCTATACTGATTCTAGGCTCCACACTGATAAGCGGGCTGCCGGATAAAAACGAAACTGCATAATCAAATAAAAAAACCACTTGTCAATCTCTTCATCATTGACAAAGTGGTTTTT
>JAGARS010000075.1 GCA_017622155.1 Peptococcaceae bacterium | reverse complement strand
GGACAGCACCTATGGATTCAATCAAAGTAAATTCAGCGGCTATCTGAGCATGAATCGGGGCGTGTGTGAATGCAATATTGAAATCTACCACGAAGGCGATATGGTGTATGTAGAAGTATAAAAAAACAACCCGGCTCCCCGGAATATACAATATAAATGGTGGTCTGCCGTTTGATGTGAAACAGAAAAACGAGATAATTAACCATACAAGAAAGGCATATCCGAAATAATCGGGTGTGTCCTTTTGTTTGTGCGCGGATAATTCTTGCAGTGCCTGGGAAAAACGATTATACTAATAACAGTATAAGACAGCGGGGGTGTGTCCGATGATTTATTGTGTAGAAGATGATGCCAGTATTCGTGAACTGGTGGTATATACATTGCAGGCGACCGGATATGAGGCGCAGGGTTTTGCAGATGGCAAAGCGTTTTCTGAGGCACTGGCCCAGCGTTTGCCGGAGCTGGTGCTTTTGGATATTATGCTGCCCGGAGAGGATGGCTTGCAGATTTTGAAACGGCTGCGCAGCGATACAGTTACTGCGGACTTGCCGATTATTATGATGACTGCGAAAGGCACAGAGTACGTCAAAGTGATTGGCCTGGACAGCGGTGCCGATGATTATATTGCCAAGCCTTTTGGCATGATGGAGCTGGTAAGCAGGGTGAAGGCGTTATTGCGCCGCACGCAGAAAGCATCAGCAGGTGCCCGGCTTGTTTGCGGCACACTTATTCTGGATAAAGAGACTTATAAAGTGACAGCAGACGGGCAGGAAGTGACATTAACGCACAGAGAGTTTGAACTGCTGGAGTTTCTGCTGGAAAATCGAAATATTGTGCTGAGCAGAGAGAAGATTCTGGACCGTATCTGGGGGTACACTTCGGATGTGGAAACCCGTACACTGGATGTGCATATCCGCAGTCTGCGTCAAAAGCTGGGTACTAGCGGGAACTGTATTGAAACGGTACGAGGCATCGGATATCGCATAGAAGGCTAAAAAGAACTGTGGTGATAGTATGAAAAAACGAATATTTGGCGGTATGGTGCTGTTGTCGGTGCTGACAGCCGCAGCGGTTGCTGTGGGAATGGCTCTTTTGTGGGAGCATGGGCTGTATCGGCCGGAAACGGCAGCGCTGCTGATACTGGCTGTGCTGCTTGGCGATGCAATCGCAGCATATTATACAGCGAATGCGGTTGTGGCTCCGCTTCGGGGCTTGCATTTGAATCAGCCAGCCAATACCGTGGTATATGAAGAACTGCGTCCTCTTTTACAGCACGTAAAACAGCAGAGCAGACAGATTGATGACCAGGTTGCCGAGCTGAGAGAACGACAGCGTGAATTTACCGCAATGACAGAACATATGAATGAAGGGCTGGTTGTTATCAATGATCAGGGGTATATTCTTTCTATCAATTCCTGTGCTATGCGCATATTGGGGCTGCAGGACGGGATACAGTATGAAAAACAGCATATTCTTATGGCCAAACAAAATCCGGAGCTGCAAACACTGGTGGATGAAGGCTTGGAAGGGCACCATCGCGATCGTATACTGGCAATAGATGGGCGTATGTATCAGATTGTGATCAATCCCATTGGGCCGGCAGGGCAGATGCAGGGTGTGGTGCTGCTGCTTTTAGATGTGACAGAGAAACAGCAGCAGGAACAGATGCGCAGAGAATTTACGGCCAATGTATCCCATGAATTGCGTACACCGCTTACGGCTATTTCCGGCTATGCGGAGATTATGATGCATGGGCTGGTGTCTGCTGAAAATGTGCAGCCTTTCGCTGAAAAAATATACAAAGAAGCCAATCGGCTCATTACCTTGATTGCAGACATTATTCAGCTGTCTCAGCTGGATGAAGTATCGGAGCAGTTTCAATGGGAACAGGTGGATATGGCACAGCTGGCAGAGGAAGTGGTGCAGCGTTTGCAGCAGAAGGCAGAGGCCAATCAGGTGCGTATGAGTGTTTATACGGAGCCAACTGTGATGACCGGGATTCAGCAGGTTCTGCAGGAGATTGTGTACAACCTGTGCGACAATGCCATCAAATACAACCGGCCGGAAGGTATGGTGAAGGTGTCTGTGGTGCGCTCCGGCAGCAATGCGGTATTGAAAGTGGTTGACACCGGCATTGGGATTGCCCCGGAAGATCAGCCGCGTATTTTTGAACGGTTTTATCGGGCCGATAAAAGCCATTCCCGTTTAATTGGCGGTACAGGGCTGGGCCTGTCCATTGTAAAACACGGCATACAGCTGCATCACGGTGAAGTGCAGCTGGAAAGCACACTTGGCACAGGCACTGCCATTACAGTGCGTTTGCCGATTGAACCGCAGGAACGATAAATTTTTTCTTGCTATTCTGCGGCAAACAGCTTAATATAAACAACAAGGAAAATAATGTGAAGCAGTAGAATGATAAAAGAAAGAGCTGCGTATTTTATACAGAAAGAGGCTGCATTATGACAGAACAGACAAAGGAAACCTTCATAAAATATCTGAAAATTGTCAGCAATCTGCTGCTGACATTGCTGGCTGTGCTTGCGGTAATTGTAGTTGTGCCGAAAGTGCTGCGGTTTTTTATGCCTTTTGTAGTGGGCTTTGTTATTTCTCTGATTGTAAATCCAATTGTAAAGTTTCTGGATAAAAAGCTGCGTATCAAACGGAATATCGGGTTGTTGTTTTTGACAGCGGCAGTTGTGGCTGCAGTTACCTTTGGCTGTTATGCGTTGGGTACTGTGCTGGTGGTAGAAATCAAAGGCTTTATTGCAGAAATTCCGGCTATGTACGAAGCCACCAAGCAGGAACTGAGCGCATTTACTGCGCAGATGCAGCATATGCTGGTGCTCTTGCCGGGGATGCAGGAGTTTGACTTTGCTGCACTGGAGTCCTCGCTGAAAAATTTTGTAACACAGAGCATTGATGGACTGCTGACTGCCGAAACATTTTCGAAAATCGGCAATCTGGCTGATTTGCTGGTGAGTGTGATTATGGGGATTCTGGCTACCTATTTCTTTGTGGTAGACCGCGACAAAATGGTATACGGAATCAAACAGCATTTGCCGCAAGGCTTTTATGACAATGTGGTAAAAGTATATGGCGAGATTCTGCGCTCTATTGTGGGATATTTCAAAGCGCAGTTTCAGATTATGGGCGTTATTTTTATCATTGTAGCGGTGGGCTTATTCATTTTGGATATCAAACGCGCATGGCTCATCGGCCTTGGCATTGCTGTGCTGGATTTGCTGCCTGTATTTGGGACAGGCACCGTATTGATTCCATGGGCGGTCATCAAGCTGTTCTCCGGAGACTGGGCAGTTGCATTGGGTATGCTTGTAATTTATGTGATAGCCCTGGTGGTGCATCAAATGCTGCAGCCGAAGCTGGTAGGCGATGCCATTGGGCTCAATGTATTCGCTACGCTGGTATATATGTATATCGGCTACAAAGTGCAGGGTGTCATCGGGATGATGATTGCAGTGCCAATCGGTATGGTGCTGGAAAGCTTCTACAAAGCCGGTGCATTTGACCGTTTGATCTGGTGCGTGAAAGAATTGGGCAGAGGCATCGCAGCCTTTTGCCATATTGATAAAGATGTGATAAGAAGAGATAAATAAGGTATTGAGACGCAAACGACCGTATCGATGTTTTGATACGGTCGTTTATTTATAATATTATAATCTTTGCATCATATTGCGAATTGGCTTGTACAGCACCAGCATGGTACAGAAATTGCCGACACAGTGCAGAAAATCGTATGGAATACCGGCAATCCACCAGGAAAATCCTGCGAGGAAGCCGTTGTATAATCCGCCGCTCAATGCACCGGTGATAAAATATGGAACGGCACACAATGCACCGAAACATAAGCCGAATATTGCCGATAGAATACACCAGAACCATACGGACTGCTGTTTGCGAAACAGCCATGTGCATAATGCGAGAATCGTCCATACATACAGATAGGCCGCCCACCAGAAATGAATGCCGTAGAGCAGACCTTCAATGAGTACAAAGCCATATATTGCATATATGGTGCGCAATCCAAAGGTAAGGGTGAATAAAATAATCCAGAAGCTGACAAGCTCAATATTAGGCAGATGGTTGAGGGCCAGTTTGCTTACTTCTATTACCGCAATCATAAGCCCCAAACGGGTAAGATCTCTGACGTTAAGCATTGGCATCTAGGCTTGTATATTCGAATCGGAAGGTATCGCCGTCATTGACCGACTGTGAGGATACCCCGTAATTACCCATTTCATCGTTTACATAAATACACCAGTAGGCATTGTCCTTTTCCCAGTCGGCGGTAATGCCGTTGATCGCAGTAAGTGTAAGACCATAAGGACCTTCATAGCCGGAAAATGTGAATTTCGGTGTTTCTTTCATGGCGTCAATTAAATATTCGGCATCGGTGCGGATGGATTAGCTGGTGCGTTCCTGATTGTGATCCACTACCTCAATGCTGATGGCTTT
>JAGARS010000074.1 GCA_017622155.1 Peptococcaceae bacterium | reverse complement strand
CCAAAAAAGCATTGAAGTTTAATGCAGAGCTGCTGGCAAGCCTGTTCCGAAACGGTCACCATGAGAAAGATGAAGAAATCGGTATATCACCGCACATTATCAAAGTGGCGGCCTACAAAGGCAAGCACTACCCAATGGGGCAATGCAAACTGGAGGTGCTGGACTAAGCCATGTTACAGCAAATAAAACTGCGCGTTAAAACATCTGACGGGCAAAAACTGCATAGCAACTGGGGGTATAGCCTGTACGGTATCTTGTGCCAGCATACCGATACCGACTATATTGCAGAGCTACATAGCCGCAACGAAACCCCGGTAAGCCAGTACCTTGAAGTATTGCCCGGCTATCAGGAGGCCATCTGGCATATCAGCCTGTTAGGCGAGGAAGCCATCCATTATTTTGGTCAAACCATAGCCGCATATGACAGCTTTTATAGCGAGCATCATCAGACTGCATTGCAAATCGTAGACAAGCAGATTGGCTCTCCAATTTCCGAGCACGATTTCTGCATGCAGTATCTGACAGAAGGTGAAACAGTTCGTCGCCACGAGCTGGAGTTTGTCACACCGGTAGGGTTTAAATCACAAGAACAGTATCAGATTTTCCCTACTGTAGAGCTTATGCTGAAAAGCCTGTGGCGAAGCTGGCAAGCCTACGCCCGGGAAGTACGGCTGGATGGTGAAGATGTGCGCGACCAGCTTATCCAGTACACCCAAATACGGGATTATCAGCTGAAAAGCGTGCGTTACCCGTTAAAAGGCAGCAAAATACCTGCATGTAAAGGGAAAATCATATTGCAGGTACACGGCCCCGAGCCATTGGCACGCATTGTATCCATGCTGCTGGCATTTGGAGCATACAGCGGAATGGGTATGAAGACAGCATTGGGCATGGGAGGATACCGGCTGAATACCAACGAAAAAGCATAGAGATCACACCGTTTGCCGAGCGTAAACGGTGTGCCCCGTAAGGGGACGGAAACTCGCCCTCAAAAATCTTTGTGCCGTTCTTATCCGTTAAAAACACATTCTCCCCGTAAGGGGACGGAAACAAATCGATATCGAACTGGTCGAATTTGGTGATTTCGATTAAAAACACATTCACCCCGTAAGGGGACGGAATACAAATATAGCGTTAGAAAAAACCTAAAGATAAATAATAAAAATGAGGTGATTGAATGTTAAAGATTTTTGTAACCGGGGACAACCATATTGGAAAAAAATATGACCGTTATCCGGAAGTAAAAGAGCAGTTAATTCAGAGTCGATTTGATAGTCTGGATTCGATGGTGAAACGCGCAGAACAGGAAGGCTGTGCATTGTTTGTAATTACAGGGGACTTGTTTGACAATGTTAATACGATTCGTCAGAAAGATATCAAACAGGTAGTAGAGATACTCGCTCGATTTTCCGGCAGTGTAATCGTGCTGCCTGGCAATCACGATTACTATACCGGTGAAGAAAAAGTATGGAAAGATTTTAGCAATGTGCTGCATACCATGGAGCATAACATTTTACTAATGACAGAAATGAAACCGATATCGCTTGATGCAGGTGACGAATCTGTGATGCTTTATTCGGCTTATTGCCAGTCCAAGCATTCAAAAGATAACAATCTGGGATGGATGAAAGACATGTTCTTTGTTCCTGATGTATATCATATTGGCTTGGCACACGGGGCAATTGACGGAATAACACCGGACATGAACAATGAGTATTTCATGATGACCGAAAAAGAGCTGAACGATATACCGGTAGATGTATGGCTGGTTGGGCATACCCATATTCCGTATCCTGCACTTTCTACAGAACAGGAAGCCGTTGGATATAAAATATTTAATCCCGGCACTCATGCCCAGACCGATTTGCACAATCATACAGCCGGTTATGGATTTGTACTGCGACTGGATAACCAAAACGGTAAGAAAACTGTTTCGGCGAAGGCTGTGCAGACTGGCCTGATTGCTTTTTATGATATTTCCGTAGAAGTGAAAGGTGGAGAATCTCTGAAGGCTGCTATCGAAAATGCACTAAGCGGACTGCAAACCGAAGCGGTAATTCGACTAACGGTATCCGGTGCTGTGTCCTCGGAAGACTATCAGGAGAAAGCTGCCATTTATCAGAAGTGTTTGGCACCGTTTTTAACATATGAAGTGGAAGATCATACATTGTGTGAAATCATTACAGAGGAAAAAATTAGAGCAGAGTTTGCGGAAATCAGTTTTGCATCATCTTTATTAGAAAATTTGCTGGATGATCCAAAAGCAGTGCAAATGACCTATGAGTTATTAAAGCGCTGTCAGGAATAAGGGGGGATAGCCATGAAAATACAGGAATTAAAATGTGAACAGTTTGCCGGTATGCGGGATTGCGCTATCAGTTTTGAAGATGGGCTGAATCTGATAGTGGGACCAAATGAGTCTGGTAAAAGTACCATGCTTGACTTATTGTATTATTTGTTTTTTCAAAATAGATTAAATGGAACCAAAGATAAAGATTTTATTAGAGATTATTATCCAAT
>JAGARS010000073.1 GCA_017622155.1 Peptococcaceae bacterium | reverse complement strand
TTGTACAGGCACCGCTTGGTTTTTTATCCATTCCGAAGAGTGACAAGGCGGGGCAGGCAAATGTACAGTATCTTTTAGACTATCTGGAATCTCCAAATCCGCAGTGTACATTGGTTTTCTGTGCGGAAGCTGCATTGGGCAAGACAGGAGCACTCAACAAAAAATTGCAGGATATTGCAGTACAGGTGGAGTTTGCACCGCTGAAAGGAAAAGTGCTGGAAAACTGGATTGTGCAATATGTGGAGGCAGCAGGTCGAAAAATTGACAGACAGGCGTTAGAGTATTTATCCAGTATCAATAGCTTTGACTTGCAGATTATGGAGCAGGAATTGCAGAAACTTCTGTTGTATCGTCCTGAGGATCCTATTATTACACTAAACCATGTGGAGTTAATTGTTACTCGTACAGTAGAAGCAAATATTTTTGCATTGTCTGACAGCATTGGCAGTAAAAACGGCAATGAAGCCTTGCAGACGCTGCGGGATATGTTTTATATTGGTGAATCACCGTTTAAGCTGTTAGGCTTTTTGAACAGACATTTTCGTAATCTGCTCCTTGTAAAAGATTATCGCAGTATGGGATATCATGAGGCGGAAATAAAAGAAAAAACAAAACTGCATCCATTCGTCATAAAAAAAAGCATTCGTCAGGCGGAACGGTTCACTACGGCACAGCTGATTGGGGCGCTGGAACAGCTGCTTGTCATCGAAACAATGCTGAAATCTTCTTCAGCAAATGGAGAAGAACTATTGGAACAGTTTGTGATAGAATTGTGTTATATAAATACGCAGAAATAAAATTTGTGGAGGGTTAAAAATGGAAGCAGAATTCAGCAAACGCATGTGTCAACGTTTAAAAGAATATGAGGAATATGTAGATACTTGTAAATCGCCAATGCTGCAGAAAGATATGGTAGTTGTTGATCGTAATGAATTGATGGCATTGATTCGTGAATTAAAAGTATTTCACAGTGCAGATCAGCATTTAGAGGATGAGGGGTTTGAACTTGATCCGGAAACTTTGCAGATGACAAAAGAACAGCTCTTGAAAAATGCTATGTGGCAGGCACGTCAGATGGTAACTGAGGCAGAAGTGGTACGTACTTCTACTTTGGAGGATGCTGTGACCGATGCCAAAAAAGAAGCAGAACGCATTATGGTAGAAGCAAAGGCTTATGATGCGAAAGTGAAAGCGGAAGCAGAAGACATTGTGTCCATGACATTAAGTGAACGCCGTCAGGAACTGGAAACAGCGCGTAAAGAGCTGGATGACAGTCGCGAAGCCATTCTCGAAGAAGCGCGTAAAGAAGGCGAACAGATTCTTGCTGATATACGAGAAGAAGCGGAAGCATTGCGCAAACGCTTAGATGAGGAAATCGAGCATTATCGTAAAGAAAAAGAAGCAGAGCTGAAAGCATCTATGCAGGAAGCACAGCAAAATGCTATGGAACTGCTGGAGCAGGAAACGGATAAAGCATTGGAGATTTACTCTGATACTGTATACAGAGCCGAAGAAATGGTGAACCTGCTGAATGGTTTATATGAACAGCAGATTGAAATCATTGCGCGAGATCGTCAGGATATCGTAGAAATTATTGATAAACTGGAACGCCGCAGTACAAAATAATATTTTTAAAATTCTAATCATATTTGCAACTTTTTTACCACTTTGAGAGTCTTTATTCATATAAGGCTCTCTATTTTTATGCTTTGGCATCCGATGTGCATTTCTTGTGTATTTTTTTACAAATGCGGGTAAGTAAGTGCTATAATAAAGCTGCAATCATTTTATGAATTTCTACATTGCCGGGAGGGATGAAAATGAAATCACGAGCAAAAACAAGAACGAAACAGGTAGTTACCCTGCTGACATTGGGGTGTTTTCTGTTTGCCGGGTGTGCGGCACCGGGCACAAACGAGCAGGTGCAGGGCGATGCAGCCGGTGAAAACCAAAACAGACTATATCGCGTGATGCCGAGCAATCGTACCACCAATCAATGGGAAAATGTCTATGGTGTCATCTCACACGATGGCAGAATGATACTGCCAATTGAAAACCAGGATGTATATATCATTGAGGACAGTGCCACCGGCGAACAGCTATGGGTTCAAACCAGAAAACAGATCGTAGAGGACCCGACACTTACCGCAGAGGAACTGTGGGAAGAAAATAACTGGGAGAAGATTCATAACGAGTACACCTTGTATGATTTAGACGGCAATCTGCTCAAAGCGCTGGGCGAAAACGGTGTGCAGCGTGTGTGTGACAATCTGGTGCTGTATTACAATCAGCAGCTGACAGACCGGGAAACCGGGGAAGTATATTTTGACGATGTGCACAGCATCAACAAAGCCGGCGAGTATTATGTGCTGAATGTAAAGAATTACAACGGCGCTCGGGTAGTCGACAAGGATATGAACATCGGATACGAGACAGACGGCGGGTTTATCAGTATCAATGACCAGTATTATATTTCTGCCGAAATCAGACAGGAGGACGGCAGTCGTTTGTGCGGCCTGTATGATTTGAACGGCAATGAAATTATTCCGTGTGAATATGAATATTTCTCTTCCGGCGACTTTGTGGATGTGCCGTATGTGAAAGCACAGAGAGATAACCGTGAATTTGTGATTTCGTTAGCCGATGGCAAAATCGTATACCAGGAATCCAATGTATTCCCGGACTATGATTACATTCAGTATCTGCTGAAAGACCGCATGATTATCCAGACCAGAGAAACTGTAGCCACTGCAGAAAACGGCGGCTGGCCGATATACCAATATTCCACCGCCATGTATGATTATGAAGGCAATATCATCAGTGACAAATATAATTATCTGTCTCCGCAGATGGGGCTGTACAATATGGCTTTATCAGAGGGCAAAGAGGCTGAAATGCTGTTTTCCGCCACCACAATGGACGGTACCGATCTGATTATCAATGCCGATGAAGAAGTGCTGTTCACTCTTGAGGATGGCTGGATGACATTACTGAGCGAAGATAGAATGATTATCCATGATAACAATGGAAATGGTGCATGTCTGTGTGATATGGCCGGCAACCAGATTAACGAGAAAGAATACGAATATATGCATACGTTATACATGGAAAGCACCGATGGTATGTATAGCCAGTCACGTCTTATCAATGCATCCTATACCCTTGCAGGCAAAAATCTGTGCGATCTGGTAGACTCGGACGGCAATATACTGATTGAGCGGGCAAAAAATATTCAGGCGCTCTCGCCGGATCGTTTCTGGGTGGAAAAAGGTTTTTCCCAGGGACTGATGGACGCCAAGGGCAACTGGATTTATGAAGAATCGGTATTCCAGTCTGCGGCT
>JAGARS010000072.1 GCA_017622155.1 Peptococcaceae bacterium | reverse complement strand
CAATTTTATCCAATATATGCTACAATAAATTTATATAATGCAACTTACAATGTGAGAGGTGTATTCCTATATGCATAAAATACCGGCTAAGCAGGACGCCTACAAAATAAATCATGAAGAACACATTCTGGTGTGTCTGTCGGCTGCACCGTCCAACGCTAAAAATATTCGAACGGCAGCACAAATGGCCAAAGCATTTCACGGACAATTTACCGCACTGTTTGTAGAAACACCGGACTTTTCTGCGGTAAGCAGCGAAAACAAAAATCGTTTGCAGAATAATTGTCAACTGGCTGAACAGCTTGGTGCCACTGTTATCCGCATTTACGGCGAAGACATCGCATATCAGATTGCCGCCTTTGCACAGCTGTCCAATGTTTCAAAAATTGTGCTCGGCAGAAGCGCAATGACGCGCAAACATTTTTTCGGTAAGCCGCCATTATCCGAACAGCTGCTTTCCTATGCACCGGATTTGGAAATATATATTATCCCGGATCAATCCGGGAAATCATTTTACCGACCGAAAAAAGCATTAGGCAAACACATCAGAAAAGATATGCTGCACAGTATCGGCTTTCTGTCAGGTGCGACAATACTGAGCCTGCTGTTTCGCTCGCTGGGTTTTACAGAGGCGAATATTATTATGGTATATATTCTCGCCGTACTTTTGACTTCTGTTACTACGTCGCATCGCATTTACAGCCTGACTGCCTCTATAGCCAGTGTAGTTATTTTCAATTTTCTGTTTACTGAACCACGATTTTCTCTGACTTCTTATGGCACCGGTTATCCGGTTACATTTCTCATTATGTTTTTGACTGCATACATCAGCGGCACGCTAGCTCTGCAATACAAAGAACAGGCAAAAGAGTCGGCCAAAATCGCCAATCGCACTAAAATATTGTTTCATACCGAAAAACTGCTGTCAAATGCAAAAAGCAAAGACGAAATTCTGACTTTAACCGCCGAACAGCTCACCAAACTGCTGAATCGCTTAGTCATCGTTATTAATTCTGAACAGCAGCCTATAGACAGCACATATAACTATCTGCCTATAAAAGTCAATGAAACACTATATGGATATGTCGGAATCGAAAACACAACAATTCCATTAGAAGCATACGAACACGAAATACTGGTTTCTATTCTCGGCGAATGTGCTCTTGCACTTGAGAACGAAAAAAATCTTCGTGAAAAAGAAGCTGCTGCTATTTTGGCTGAAAGCGAACAGCTGCGCGCTAATCTGCTGCGTTCCATTTCACACGATTTGCGTACGCCGCTCACTACCATTTCCGGCAATGCCAGCAATCTGCTTTACCATGCCGATACATTTGACAGCGAAACAAAGCAGCAGATTTATTCTGACATTTACGAAGATGCTGTTTGGCTGTATAATCTGGTAGAAAATCTGCTTTATGCAACACGTATCGAAGAAGGACATATGGCATTGCACACCTCCACAGAATCACTGGATGAAATTGTGGAAGAAGCAATTCGACATATCCAGCCAAAAATAAAACAACATACGCTGAATGTGTGTTGTGAACAGGAGCTATTACTGGTCAAAGCAGACGCCAGACTGTTGGTGCAAGTCATTCTGAATATCATCGACAATGCATTGCATCACACGCCACCGGATTCCGCAATTACAATTCGCACTCTGCAAAAAGAAACAATGGCGGAAGTGCAAATCGCTGATACAGGTGCAGGAATTGCAGAGCATGAAAAAGAAAAAATATTTGAGAAATTTTACAGCAACAATCAAAAGATTGCAGACCACAGACGCAGCATAGGTCTTGGACTTTATTTATGTAAAGCGATTGTCGGGGCACATGGCGGCACAATCTACATAACTGACAACCAGCCTCACGGTGCAATCTTTCATTTTACTGTTCCATTGGAGGACGTGATGATTTATGCATAAACCACTCATATTAATTGTAGAAGATGATGCTCCCATTCGCAACCTGATTGCAACAACGCTGAAAGCCAATGATTACCGGTTTATCACAGCGCTGACCGGCGAATCCGCCGTTGCCGAAACAGCGACTCACAATCCGGACATTGTTCTTTTGGATCTCGGTTTGCCGGATTTAGATGGCATTGAAGTAATCAAACAGATTCGAAGCTGGAGCAACACACCGATTATTGTGATTAGCGCCAGAACAGAAGATACCGATAAAATTGAGGCATTGGATGCCGGAGCAGACGATTATCTGACCAAGCCGTTTTCGGTCAATGAATTATTGGCACGTTTGCGTGTCACACAGCGGCGTTTATCTTTGATGCAAAACACTGCACAACAGGCCATATATGAAAATCATCAGCTGAAAATTGACTATGCTAACGGATGTGCCTATCTACAGGAAAAAGAATTGTCTTTAACACCGATTGAATACAAGCTGTTGTGTGTGCTGGCACAAAATACAGGAAAAGTGCTAACCCATAAATTCATCTTACAACATGTCTGGGGTAACAGTTGGGAAAGCAATATGGGGTCTTTGCGCGTATTTATGGCATCGCTGCGCAAAAAGCTGGTGAAGGAACCTAACGCCCCTCAATATATCCAAACCCATGTGGGAATCGGCTATCGTATGATGAAAATTGACGAGTAACAACAACCATTGTCATTGAAAAATGTTTCACGTGAAACATTTCGGCGTTGCGCAATCAAATAAAACTAACAAAGCATCACAAAAGGGCATCGGAAACTCCGATGCCCTTTGTTGTATTTCCTAGTTATTTTTTCACCACATGCACTTGTTCTGCACGGCGTCCATTGGATTTGGTAACAGTGACGGTGAACCCGTCTTCTTCTACCACGTCTCCAACGGCAGGAATGTGCCCTAAAACCTCCATCAGCCAGCCGTTGACTGTTATTACGTCAAACTCTTTTTTATGGCCTAAAAAGTCAAATAACTCTTCCACATTGCAAGTGCCTGCCACCTGGTAAGTGCCATCCTCTAATGTCACAATATCGTCGCTGACCACATCATATTCATCCCAGATATCGCCCACGATTTCTTCTAAAATATCTTCCATCGTTACCAGCCCTGCTGTACAGCCGTATTCGTCGATAACAATGGCAATATGCTGCTTATCATGCTGCAGTTCTTTCAGCAAATCGCCGATTGGTTTGTATTTGCTGGTGAAAAATGCCGGGCGCACCACATCTTCCAGTTTGCAGCTGCCATAAATGACATGGCGATAAAAGTCTTTCTGATACAAAGTCCCTACAATCTGGTCGATATCGCCGTTGTGAATCGGCAGGCGGGAATAGCCGCTGTCCATAAAAATATTTTCAATTTCTTTGTTGGACATTTCCATAGAAATACTCACAATTTCAATGCGCGGTGTAAAGATATCCTGCACTTCCAAATCTGTAAAGCTTAATGCACTGCGAATGAGCGACCCTTCCTGTTCATCAATACCGCCGCCCTGCTGCGCTTCATCGACATAGGTAAGCAATTCTGCTTCGGTAATGCCCTGCTCATCGCTCTTTTTAATAATCAGGGACAGCATTTTTTTCCACAGGCCAAAGAGCCAGTTGATTGGGGTGAACAGTTTCACCAGCACATTCAAAATAGAGGCCAGAGCCATTGCAAATTTTTCCGGCGATTCTTTGGCAATGCTTTTCGGAGAAATCTCACCGAATAGCAGGACCACAACGGTGGTCACAATGGTGGCTACCCCCGGTCCTCTAGCTTCATCCAGAAGCGCAATGAACAATACCGTCGCCATAGAGGAACACAAAATATTTACTACATTGTTCCCTACCAGAATAGTGGAGAGCAAATCATCGTATTTGTCCAGCATTTTCAGCACCATTTGCGCTTTGCCATCACCATGCTCCGCCATGCTTTTAATACGTACCCGATTCAGCGATGAGAATGCCATTTCACTGGCCGAAAAAAACGCTGAGATAATCATACAGATTACAATAATAATTAGTGTTGTTTGCATAAACAATACTCCTTTTGTCGCTTAAATGTTACATATTTCTGTATGAATTCATTTCGCGACTGAACAAAAAATACCCTGCGTATTTTACATATATTTTACATACAAAAAAGCAGAGACGATATCGCCTCTGCTTAAATTCAGTTGTTACTGTTTTTTCTTGTCGAACTTTTTGCTGCTTGCCACAACTACACCGGAAAGCGCCAGTAATGCCAGCAAGTTCGGGAATACCATCAAGCCGTTGAAGAAGTCGGCCAGTTCCCATACCAGGTCTACTTTCAAGGTAGAGCCTACTACGATAAAGATTAACACGATGGAAGAAAATACTTTTACTGCTGCTTCACCAAACAGATATTTTACGTTTACAGCTGCAAAGAAGTGCCAGCTTAAAATGGTGGACCCTGCAAAGAACAGCAAGCAGATTGCTACGAAAATATCACCAAAGCCGCCCATTACAGATACGAATGCGGACTGTGTCAGAGCAATCCCTGTTTCACCGTTACCCAGTACACCAGTAGACAGAATTGCAAACACTGTCATGTTTAATACGATAAATGTATCGATAAATACGCTCAGCATAGCAGTTAAGCCCTGTTCGTGCGGATTTTTTGCTGCTGCACGGGCATGCGCATGTGGTGTAGAACCCATACCGGCTTCGTTAGAGAACAGACCGCGTGCTACCCCGTAACGCACTGCCTGCTGTACAGTAATCCCTAAAGCACCGCCGCCCATAGCATATGGGCTAAATGCATATGTCACGATGGTTTTCAAAACACCTGGGACTGCTGTGATATTCATCAGGATTACAAACAGGCTGCCCACGATATACAACACTGCCATGAAAGGCACTACTTTTTCTACGAAAGCTGCCAGACGATTTGTACCGCCAATAAAGATAAATGCTGCAAATACAGCCAGAATCACGCCAACGATAATTGGGTTGAAGTCGATACCGCGTGCAGCAAATACGCTTTCAAATGCCGCACCGATAGAGTTGGACTGTACCATATTGCCCATAAAGCCAAGTGCTAAAATAATGAATACTGCAAACAGTGTAGCCAGCACTTTACCCAAGGTACCTTTGAATGCTGCACGGATGTAGTAAACAGGACCGCCGGTCACTTCGCCATCTTCAGTTGTGGTTTTGTATGTCTGTGCTAAAGTTGCTTCACCGTAAATAGTAGCCATACCAAAGAACGCACTTACCCACATCCAGAAGATTGCCCCAGGGCCACCCATTACCAGAGCAGTTGCCGCACCGGTTAAGTTCCCGGTACCTACCTGAGCAGCAATAGCCGTGCTCAATGCCTGAAACGGAGTCATTTCCCCTTCTTTGCGTTCGCCGCCTTTAAACTTCATGTGCCCGAATAACAACTTACATGCTTCGCCGAATTTTCTAACCTGAATGAACTTCAGACGGAATGTGTAATAAATCCCTGTACCACACAGCAGGATTAACAACACCGGCCCCCACAACACACCATTTGCACTTTGCACCAATTCTAACATTTTTACATTCTCCTCTCCGCCTGTTCCTCGATGATTTTAATTGTATTTTTTGTTTGAGGTGGAACAGACATAAAAAATAAAGAGCTGATACTTTATCAGCTCTCCGGAAGAGTAGAACATTGCATTTTTTCTGACAGTTGCCTGTCACCTTGCTATGCTCTGTCCTTTTGCCTGAGAGATTCACAGGCACATCTGCCTGTGGTACACCTTCGGCGCTCTTAATGAGTTAGAGACTCTCCAGAGATAATTGTACGTCCTCTGTGGACGACAACGGTAATAGAATAACACATTGTGAAATAGAATGCAATACCTTTTTTTAAAAATTCATAATTTTTTGAGGAATTATTTTTGCATGCATTTGTATGTAAACGATAAAAAAACTGCCCGTCAGTTGACGGGCAGTTTTGATTTACTGATTAACAATTATTTGTCGCATTCAGTATTGTATTTTTTGCGTGGTGTGTAATGGGTGTGCAGTAATTCATGAGCTTTATGACCCAGAGGTTCACCTAAGAAGTTTTCATAAGCTGCTTTGATGAATGGGTTTTCATGAGATTTACGAATTGGCAGATTAGCGTCATCGTTGTACAGACCTTTTGCACGCAGTGCACGATAGTCTTCGTCCATTAATGTTCTTGTCAGAGCATCAACGATTGGAGTACCGCCACCACCAACGCAACCATTTGGACAAGCCATGATTTCGATGAAGGTGTAGTCAGCTGTACCTGCTTCTACCTGTTTCATGATTTCTTTTGCACGAGCCAGTGTGTTAACAACTGCAACTTTAACTGGTGTACCGTTCAGGTCGATAGTAGCTTCTTTGATTTCGCCCATAGTACCGCGAACTTCTTCCAGTTCCAGTTTAGGCAGTTCTTTACCTACTACTACTTCATATACAGTACGCAGAGCAGCTTCCATAACGCCGCCTGTGGTACCGAAGATTGTAGCAGCACCTGTACCTACGCCCATTGGTGCATCGCATTCTTCATCTGGCAGGTTAGCGAAATCGATACCAGCCTGTTTGATCATGCGAGCGATTTCGCGAACGGTGATAACAGCATCAACGTCCTGATAGCCGCTGGAGTTCATTTCTGGACGAGCAGCTTCGAATTTTTTAGCAGTACATGGCATGATGGATACGCTGTAGATATCAGCAGCGTTCAGGCCATCTGTCTGTGGATAGTATGTTTTAACCATTGCACCGAACATCTGCTGTGGAGATTTTGCAGAAGACAGGTGATCCAGTTCGCCTGGGAAGTGGTTTTCACAATATTTTACCCAACCTGGGGAGCAGGAGGTAATCATTGGCAGTGTGCCGCCATTCTGCAGACGATGCAGTAATTCGTTACCTTCTTCCATGATGGTTAAGTCAGCAGACCAGTTTGTATCGAATACTTTGTTGAAGCCCATTCTTCTCAGAGCTGCAACCAGTTTACCGGTGGAGATTGTACCTGCTGGCAGGCCAAATTCTTCACTGATAGCTACACGAACAGCTGGGGAGAACTGAACAACAACATGTTTGCTGTCGTCTGCCAGAGCATCCCAAACTTTCTGTGTGTCGTCTTTTTCTGTCAGAGCGCCTACTGGACATACATTGATACACTGACCGCACAGAGAGCAGTTGATATCGTCCAGAGCGTGACCGAATGCAGGACCTACAGTGCTGTTGAAGCCACGGCCAATACCGCCTAAGATGCTAACGCCCTGTACTTTGCTGCAGACAGCTTCGCAACGACGGCAGTATACACATTTGTTAGGGTCGCGAACGATAGCTGCGCTGCGTTCGTCGATTGGGAATGTGCTCTGTTCGCCGGAGAAGCGGTTTTTACGGATACCCATCTGATGAGCCAGGTTCTGCAGTTCGCAGTTGCCACTACGTACGCAGTTCAAGCAATCAGCAGGGTGGTTGGATAACAGCAGTTCAACAACGCCTTTACGAGCTTCGCGAACTTTAGCTGTGTTGGTCATTACTTCCAGACCTTCGCTTACAGGATATACGCAGGAAGGCTGCAGTGCTTTCGCACCTTTTACTTCAACCAGACATACGCGGCATGCACCAATCTGGTTTACGTCTTTTAAATAACATAATGTTGGAATATTGATACCGGCTTTCTGTGCAGCCTGCAGAATTGTAGAACCTTTTTCCACCTGCACGGAAACGCCATCGATAATAACATTTACCATTTCCACTAAAATCACCCCTTCTATTAACCTCTGGAGATTGCGCCGAATTTACATTTTTCCATACAAGCGCCACATTTGATACATTTGCTGGTATCAATTTTGTGTGGTTCTTTAACAGTACCGGAAATAGCGCCAACTGGGCAGTTACGAGCACACAGTGTGCAGCCTTTACATTTGTCAGCGTCGATGGAGTACTGTAACAGTTTTTTACATACGCCAGCAGGACATTTTTTGTCTACGATATGCGCTTCATATTCTTCACGGAAGAATTTCAGTGTTGCTAAAATTGGGTTTGGAGCTGTCTGGCCCAGAGCGCACAGTGCAGATGTACTGATTGTTTTAGCCAGAGTTTCCAGATTTGCAATGTCTTCCATTGTGCCTTCACCCAGAGTAATTTTGTCCAGGATTTCCAGCATACGTTTTGTACCGATACGGCAAGGAGGGCATTTACCACAGGATTCATCCTGAGTGAATTCCAGATAGAATTTTGCGATGTCTACCATACAGGTTGTTTCGTCCAGTACAATCAGACCACCGGAACCCATCATGGAACCAGCTGCTACTAATGTATCGAAGTCGATTTCTGTGTCCAGAGCGCTTGCTGGTAAGCAGCCGCCGGAAGGACCACCTGTCTGAGCAGCTTTGAAAGCTTTGCCATCAGGGATACCGCCACCGATATCATAGATCATTTCTCTTAATGTTGTACCCATTGGTACTTCTACCAGACCGATATTGTTTACTTTACCAGCCATAGCGAATACTTTTGTACCTTTAGAACCAGCTGTACCTACGGAAGCAAATGCTTCAGCACCTTCTGTAAAGATTACAGGGATGTTAGCCAGTGTTTCTACGTTGTTTACGAATGTAGGAACATTCCACAGACCTTTTTCTGCTGGGAATGGTGGACGTGGACGAGGTTCGCCGCGTTTACCTTCTACGGATGTTAACAGAGCTGTTTCTTCACCGCATACGAATGCACCTGCACCCAGACGAATATCTACGTCGAAGTCGAAGCCTGTACCCATAATGTCTTTACCTAACAGACCAGCTTCACGAGCCTGTGCAATAGCGACTTCCAGACGGCCTACAGCGATTGGGTATTCAGCACGTACATAGATGAAACCGTGATGAGCGCCAATTGCATAACCACCGATTGCCATTGCTTCTAAAATGCTGTGTGGGTCACCTTCCAGGATGGAACGGTCCATAAATGCACCTGGGTCACCTTCGTCAGCATTTACTACTACATATTTTTCATCAGACTGATAGCCTGCTGCAAATTTCCATTTTTTGCCTGTAGGGAAACCTGCACCACCACGGCCGCGGATGCCGGATTTTTCAACTTCTGCTACTACTTCAGCAGGAGTCATGGAGGTTAATGCTTTCCCTAAGCCCTGGTATGCACCGTGAGCGATTGCTTCACCGATATTTTCAGGATTGATAGTACCGCAGTTACGCAGAGCAACGCGTTTCTGTTTCTGGAAGAAAGGAATGCTGCTCATATCGGTAGCTTTTGTACCGGTACCTGGTACTTCGTACAGTAAACGTTCAACCAGCTGACCGCTTTTGAAGTGGCTTTCAACGATTTCAGGAACGTCACTTACTTTAACATGTGTATAGAAAGTACCTTCTGGATATACTACCATGATAGGACCCAGGCTGCAGAAACCAAAGCAACCTGTTTTAACTACATCGATTTCAGCACTTAAACCAGCTTCAGCCAGCTGTTTTTCCAGTGCAGCCATTACTTCCATACTGTCGGAGGAGCTGCAGCCTGTACCTGCGCAAACCAGTACATGATGTTTTGCCAGGTTTGCTGGATTTGGAGCCTGACCGTCACGAACAGCGATTTTCGCACGTTCTTCCGCCTGTAATGCTTTTAATTCTTCAAAACTTGCAATTTTACTCATTCTCCAACACCTCCTAGTTCTGTTCTGCTGCTCTAATATCAGCAATCATTTTTGTGATATCTTCTGGTTTCAGGTGACCGTGTACTTTATCGTTCACAGTTACTACTGGAGCCAGACCGCAAGCGCCTACGCAGCGGCATGCTTCGATTGTGAACAGACCATCTTCTGTTGTTTCACCAACACCAATGCCCAGTTCTTCCTGCAGTTTGTCTAACAGCTTGCCGGAGCCTTTTACATAGCAAGCAGTCCCCAGACATACATTGAATGTGTATTTCCCTTTTTTCTTCATTGTGAACAGAGCGTAGAAAGTAACTACACCATAAATTTCACTCAAAGGAACATCCATTTTTTCTGCAATGTAAGCCTGAACTTCTTCTGGCAGATAGCCGAAGATGCCCTGTGCTTTGTGCAGTACACTGATCAAACTGCCACGCATGTCTTTGTGCTGTTCGATCACTTCATCAAGCTGTGCGAATAAAGCTTCATTGTGTCCACCACATGTACAAGCCATAGTCGTATTCCTCCCTTTTAACTGAGAATAAAAATTTATTAATGCTAAGATAGCCGCCGTTTTTCGGCATGCTTTTGAAAAAACAAAAGGCCAGAATTTTCAAAATCAAATGCTTACAAAACAGCCATGCTATTCAATACACCCATATACTTATTAAAGCGCATTTTCACATAAAATGAAAGTATTTTATGCGCATTTCATAATAAATCTTATCAATAATAAAAAAATTATTTTCCGTACATTTTTTCACTTACATATTTGCATACTAACAATAGTTGCAGTATGCAAACTATATTTGCATAGCATACAAAAGTCCATACGTACTGCATAATAATATTATACTATATATCTAGGAGAAAACAGAAGAAAAATTTTAAAAAAACAAAAAATTTTTTTGCTCTCTTTTTCTTCATACTTTATTGGAGGATTCTTTTTATCAAATTTCATGTTTTTTTGTTCACACAGAATTCACAGTTATCCACAGACTTTTCCACATGCAGTGGATAACTACGTGTTTTTGTTTCATTTCCCGGGAAATATTGTACCGATTTTGATATCATTTTGACTATAATTACTACGCTATCGTATCTTCAATCAATCAGCGGCGACTCTATAAACGGCTGACCGGCAATCTGGGCACCGCAAAGCTGGTACAAACACTGCAGCAAATCAAAGTCCATTCCAATGTACTGCACAATCACATTCTCATACAAAAAGAAATGCGGCGCATCCACCCAGCTGATCTGCATACTTTCTGCCCTGCCAAATTGCCCAGCCCGTTCCACACCAAACCCGTCCGGTGTAATCGTCGCTGCATCTGATTCTGCTGCCTGCGCAGAATCATACACATAAACCGTTACCATTGTTTCTTGGGAAACATCAAGCACATGACTAAACGACAGCACATATCGTTCACCGCGCAGAATACTTTTTTCCGCTTCGCGCATCGTCACCGTGCCATAATTTTCTTCCAGCATACTCCGCACATCTTCCAGTGCCAAAAAATTTTTATCAGGCGCCAAACTGTATAAAACAACCGCAAAAACGATTAGAATTACACCGAAAACTGTCATAATCTTTTTCATACTGCATACGCTCCCATCTTTTTTATTTTTACTGCGTCACTTCATAGACGAATTTTTTTCAAAAAAGTTT
>JAGARS010000071.1 GCA_017622155.1 Peptococcaceae bacterium | reverse complement strand
TTTTCATATGATGACATCGTATATACATTCGGAGGGACAGATATGGCTTATTTATGCAAAGTAGAAATCTGTGGTGTAGATACTTCAAAACTGCCGGTACTAAACAGCGAACAAACAATCGCACTGTTTCAGCAGTATCAGAATGGAGCGCAAGATGCACGTGAACAATTGATTTACAGCAATTTGCGTCTGGTACTTAGTGTAATTCAACGCTTTGCTAATAGAAACGAAAATGCTGATGATTTATTTCAAGTCGGATGTATCGGTTTAATGAAAGCAATTGATAATTTCGACCTGAAATTTGAGGTGCGCTTTTCCACATATGCCGTACCGATGATATTGGGAGAAGTACGCAGATATCTGCGCGACAATACTCCCATGCGCGTCAGCAGAACACTTCGAGATATTGCATATAAAGCACTGCAAATGCGTGAACAGCTTACTGCAGAATTTGGCAGAGAGCCGGGTGTAGATCAGATTGCAAAAGAGCTGGAACTGCCTGTAGAAGAAGTATGTGCCGCCCTGGATGCGATTCAAGAGCCGGTATCCCTATATGACCCTATCTACAACGATGGCGGAGACCCCATTTATATCATGGATCAGGTGAAAGACACAAAAAATACAGATTTTCAATGGCTGGAAAACATCGCGATTCAGCAGGCATTGGACAAGTTAACACCCAGAGAGCAGCATATCATCGATATGCGCTTTTTTCAAGGAAAAACACAAATGGAAGTAGCTGACGAAATTGCTATTTCCCAAGCACAGGTAAGCCGCCTGGAAAAAGGGGCGCTGCAAAGTATGCGCAAATATGTATAGGTTACAACACAAAAAAGAGCGCCTCATACGAGACGCTCTTTTATTATCATATTGCTATGATTTTGTAGTTCTTACAGAACTGCCTGGTTGAAACCGCTAGCAGATTCGTTTTCTTTTTCTTCTTCTGCATCACCAGCTACACCAAAGAAGAATGGGAAGTTTTCAGTTACCCACATGTAAGCCAGGAATGCCAGGAAGAACAGACCGATTGTAGATACGATTTCCATGAAGGATGGGAAGTAGCTGCCGCCCAGTGCACCGATATGAGCGCTCATACCTGTGAACACTACGTTCAGACGGGTCAGTACCAGACCTACCATACCTACGATACCGAATGTCAGTAAACCGCCCTGTGTTTTACCGAATGGTAAGAAGTGGATTACTACCGGGATAATGCACAGGCACAGCATTTCAATCAGGAACATATTGCTTACGAAGTTGAATGCAAATACGTTGCCTACCTGACCACGCATTACCAGGTCAGCACATTTCAGTACGAAGTATACTACCATCAGTACTGCGGAGATACGGCATAATCCGTACAGCATTTCTGTATCTACTTTCATTTTGTAACGGCTGTTGGTCCAGATGTATTCAACAGTTGCTACGCAAGGACCTACGAAGAATGCACTCAGTACGAATAACCAAGGCATCATCTGTGTAGCCCAGATTGGATCCAGTTTAGCAGGCATTGCTAAGTACAGGGAACCCAGGGAAGCCTGATGGCCCAGAGGTACAGTACATGCTGCGATGAATACAATCTGCATGAATGGCTGCATTTTTTTCTTGAATTTTGGAGCTACTTTTTCAGCGCCAACTTCAACTAATTCGATTACCTGCAATACCAGATAAGCTACGATACACATGTAAACTTCGAACATTGGAGAGTGTACACCAGGAGAAACAAATGGTGTCCAGAAGTTATCCCAACGACCGATTTCTACGATTAAGATTAACAGTACCAGAATGTAGCCGATGAAGCTCAGCAGTAAGCATCTTCTGGATACAGGGTCATATTTTTCAGCGTGGAAAATATGAGTGATAATAGCGGTACTGAAACCAGCACCAGCCAGTGCGATTACGTTCATGTCAGCGCCAATCCATGCACCCCATGGCATTAAGTCGCTCAGGTTGGTCCAGTAACCCAGACCTGCATAGTATCTTGCTAAAATCATAACCAGGGAGAATGCTACGAATGCCAGCATGCCCAGTCTGATTGGGGTCAATCTCAGGTTCCATCTACCTGTTTTGCTTTTGAAAATCCATTCCATATTATGACGACCTCCCTTTCTTACGCTTCTTCGTGGTGTTCTTCAGCATGGTGGCCTTCATGCGCAACTGCATGACGACGTTTTGCATACAGGCTTACACCTGTCCATGCTGCAGCACCTACTGCGAAAATTGGAATTGTGAAGCGAGTGAAACCGTGTACATTTTCCGGAATAGATTTTTCCGGCAGGTTGGTTGGGAAGCCCAGTTCGCCGAAGTCTACGTCGGAGATATACAGCCAGCTGGTACCGCCAACTTCTTTTTCACCATATACATGGTTCAGATATCTGCTATCGTTGTTAATGATTTCATGTGCTTTTGCCAGCAGTTCATCTCTGTTGCCGAACATCAGAGCATCTGTTGGGCATACGCTTGCACATGCAGGAGCTTCGCCATCTTCCAGTTTGGAAGAGCAGAACTGACATTTCATTACGGATGGCAGTACTTTTTCCCATTCATATTTTGGAATATCGAATGGACATGCGATCATGCAGTAACGGCAGCCTACGCAAACGGATGGGTCATACTGTACAGCACCCTGTTCTGTCTGGTGGAATGCGTGTGCAAAGCATACGGAGGAACATGCTGGTTCCAGGCAGTGCATGCACTGACGTTTTACGAAACGCCATACTTCCTGACCGTCTTTGTTTACTTTTTTATGTTCTACGGTAGTCCAGGTATTGCTATCCAGCTGTACATCTACACCGTGAGCATTTTCATATTCATTTGTCTGAGGATTCTGGAAACTCTGTGCGTTCCACAGTTTACAAGCAACTGTACAGCTGCCGCAACCTACGCATTTTGTTAAGTCAACCAGAACGCTTTTCTGATCTGTTACTTTACTAGACATTATTCATACCTCCCCTTTTATTTTCTGATTAAAGAATCAGATCTGTCTACATAATGGGTATGACACAGGTCATGTGCCAGATGGCTTAATGGTTCATGCAGGAAATCTGCATAGATTTCTGTAATCTGTGGGTTTTTGTGGCTCAAGTTCAGTACGCCTTTTTCAGTTGTCATCTGACCTGCACCAGCAGCAGAACCATTGATTACGCCTGCTTTGTCATGAGCATACATAGTAGCTGTACGAGCTTCGCGTACCCAGTTTTGTGGAGGTACTGCAGTTTTTGGCTGACCGCCGCCGGAGATACAGCCGCCTGGGCAAGCCATTACTTCTAAGAAGTGGAAGTCTGCTTTGCCTGCTTTAATATCTTCACATACCTGACGTGCATTTGCCAGACCGGAAACAACTGCTACTTTTACATCGCCTACGCCCGGAACTGGAACAGATGCATATTTGATGCCTTCCAGACCACGTACAGGCTGTAAATCTAACAATGCTGCAGGTGGTTCATTGCCTGTGATTAATGTATATGCAGAACGTACTGCCGCTTCCATAACACCACCGGTGTTACCGAAGATTAAACCAGCTGTAGAACCAATCTGGTCATACTGACCTTCTGGCAGGTTTGCAAAGTCTACATCCAGTTTTTCACGAATCATGTCAGCCAGTTCGCGTACACTCAGTACATAGTCCATATCTTTTACAGTATCGTCGTTATAGTATTTACCAGCGCCGCCTTCTAAACCAGCAAACTGTTCTCTGCTAGCTTCGAATTTTTTCGCTACGCAAGGCATAATTGCTACGTTTACGATTTTTTCATATGGTACACCCAGTTTCTGTGCATTGTAAGTTTTCAGTGTAGAACCATGCATCATCATTGGGGAACGTGCGGAAGATAAGTTTGGAATCAGTTCTGGATAGTAGTATTCTACGAATTTTACCCAGCCTGGACAGCAGGAGGTAAACTGTGGCAGTACACCGCCGTGTGTAATACGTTCAACCAGCTCAGAACCTTCTTCCATGATGGTTAAGTCAGCACTGAAGTTGGTGTCTACTACTACGTCAAAGCCTAACATACGCAGAGCTGTTACCATCTGACCTTCTGCCCATGCACCTGCGCCCATACCGAATTCTTCACCGATACCAACGCGTGTAGCCGGAGCTGTCTGTACAACAACAACAGTTTCTGGGTCCTGGATTGCTCTCCATACATTTTCAACATCGCTGCGTTCTGCAATAGCGCCGGTTGGACACCACAGGGAACACTGACCGCAATGTACGCAGATAAATTCATCGATTACAGGCAGTTCATAGTAGCCAAATACGCTCTGTACTTTTTCGCAAGCTTCTAAGCACTGACCGCACAGGATACATTTTTCGTCATTACGTACCAGGGACACGTTTGCAGGGTCCAGTGGCACACGACCTTTTACCTGTACAGGCTGCGCACTAGCGTTGCGGTACTGATTTGGCAGCCAGCCTATACCGCTTGGATCACTGACAGGTCTGCAGCCGGTCATGGTTGTTGCAGCACCAACAACACCGGCACCTGCCATAACACTCAGAAAACGGCGTCTGCTCATGCCTTTGTTTTCTTGTTCTTTGTGTTTTTCCATTTTATTCACCTCAACGAAATTAAATAATAAAAAGTGTTATTAAGAAAATTGAATGAGTCCGCTGTTTCTTCGATAGCAGCTTTGGTTCCCAGAATACCATTACCCCTTCGCCAAAACAGATGCCCTCATAATTTATGGATAACATAGGCAGTTTTCTGCCTAGTATCATTTTATACTATCACCTATAGTTTTCGCAATCCTTTTTCCATGTGAAAATTGGAACTTTTCATAATTTTCTTTTTTTTTTTTAGTGGAATTATACTTGTAAATTTATAAATTAAATTGCAAGTGCTTCTTCTAAAAGACGGCGTACATGATCATTACATATGCTGTATATGACTTGTTTTCCTTCTTTTCGGCCATATACGATATGCAAATTTCTTAACACCCGCAACTGATGCGATACCGCTGACTGACTTGCTCCCACCAGTACAGTTAAATCGCATACGCAAAGCTCTGTCTGCAGCAGATAATACAGGATTTTTACCCTTGTCTCATCACCCAAAGCCTTGAACAGTTCAGCCGTCTGACGGCTTTGCAGATCAGAAATATGTTTTGGCTGCATTTCTGCCAGAATCTGATCATGTACACAAAATTCTTCGCATTGCCACTGTTCCTCCATCGTTATCTGCCCCCTTTTCAGGTTAAACTGCCCGTTCATTATTTGTGAACAAAGATGCAAGCGCTTCTTAACATTTTCTTAAAAATTCGTTTGATAAAAAATGCTTATTATTTGCGGCGCAACTGCACTGCATTCACAGATTTTCTAGGCGGCACTTTTTCTCTTGCAGTAGCTTCTTCTGATGCCGGACGTCCTACGGCTACAATACCGTAAATCTCAATATTGTCATTTTTCTGGAACTCATTGCGTATATCCACACGGTCAAAAGAACCGATACAATGGGTTACATATCCGCGGCGCTGCGCTTCCAGTGCCAAGAACCCCCATGCACAACCTGCATCAAAAGATGTCCAGTAGTTGAATAAACCATTATGGGTATCACCTACATCACCTGCCAGCAAAATCCATACCGGAGCTTTTACCATCCATTCTTTTTCTCCCGGCAGCATATATTCCATCAGCATTTCTTTGTCCTGCTGTGTTTTAGCTACATAGAATCTCCAAGGCTGTTCGTTGTATGCCGATGGAGCTTGTGTAGCTGCCAGAAGCATCGCACGTAAATCTTCTTCCAGCACTTCACCTTCGCCAAACTGCATCGTAGAATAACGTTCTTCGATTTCTTTCATGAGTTCATATTCCAGTTCACGCTTTTTCATTGGTATTACCCCTTTCCACAACCAATCTTTCTACTGTATTGTATCAGTAATTATTCATTCATACAAGCAAATTTGCTATGTAAAATTATAATATCTCCACAATATATTTTTATCCCCCAAAACAGCGTTTCTGCTTGTTTTCGGTATAATTTCTTCTTTCAATCATAATATACCATAAAGCAAAACTTTCCAAACCGCTTCTTCGATTTTATTCAATCAGAATTTTTAAAAAATTTTTATATTTTTTATAAAAATGCACTGTATTTTATAAATAAATGTGTTATAATAAACACATCTCTAAAACGAGTCTAATAAAAAAATTTAAATATAAGGGGTTTTTCTAATGAATCTTCAAGAAATTCAAGCTTTACCACTGGCAGCATCTACAGAAGATCTGCTGGCACCATCTGCCAAAGTTGCTCAGCCGGTAGTATTATCCGAAGCTGAAGCTGCAGAAGCATTATTAAAAGGCGACACAAAATCCGCAC